>DAOUVR010000150.1 GCA_030667555.1 Dehalococcoidia bacterium | reverse complement strand
GCAAAGCCGACGGCAAGAACAATGACCAAAACAAACAGGGTAGGCTCAGGCACGCTTGATCATTACCCCTTCGAGGATATCGGCGATATCCTCGCATCTGTCGACGGCGTCCTCCATGTGTTCATATATCTCCCGCCATTTAATCACCTCAGTTAGTTCCACCTTGTCGCGGAAGAGCTCGGCCAGGGCGGAGCGCCTTACATCGTCAGCCTCGTTCTCCAGTCGGTTTATCTCGATGCAGTGCTCTCTCATATGGCTCAGCTCGCTGCGGCGGCGCAATCGGGGTATTGCTTTGCTCGTCTCAGAGGTTACCCTGACCACGATGTCGGCCAGCTCCTTTGCCCTCTCCGTAGGTTTGGTAATATCATAGAGCATCATACGCATCGCGGCCGCATCGATGAAGTCCATCACATCGTCCATACGTTGGGCAAGCTGGGCGATGTCCTCACGGTCGATGGGAGTGACAAAGGTGCCGTGTAATTCCGCCATTATAAGGTGGGTGACGGTATCCCCGTAGTGCTCCAATGCCGTAATCTGCTTTACCATTTCCGCCACGTCCTCGCATCTATCCATAAGCTCTTTGAGGAGGCCAGCGGCCGTTACAAAATTACGGGCGCTTTCCTCGAAAAGGTCAAAGAACCTATCATTCTTGGGGAAAATGGAGAATCTAGCCACATGCTACCTCCTACTATATCAAACTAGATTATCGGAGAGAGGCGCTGGCTTGTCAAGGCAATTCTCTTTAGTTTAGGCTGGCATTCTAGTATAATATTCGCTACATATGAAGAAGAGGTTCGAGGTTATCGACCATACGGCGGACATTGGTATTGCTGCCTACGGGGCAAACCTTAGGGAGGCCTTTGCTAATGCTGCATACGCCCTTTTCAGCCTGATGGTCGATCTTGGGAATGTGGCTAATGTCCTGTGCTGTGAGGCCGAGGTCACCGCGGAGAACCGGGAAGACCTTCTGGTGGCATGGCTCAGTGAGTTGATTTACCTCTTCGAGGTGGAGAATGTGTTGTTAAAGAGATTTGAAATCGATGAACTCAGTGAGACAAGACTCAGGGCAAGATGCTTTGGGGAAAGGATCGATCCAGAGCGCCACAAGATAAAGATAGCGGTCAAGGCAGCTACCTATCACATGCTCAAGGTTGTGGAGGGGGATGGCTGCAGGGTTCAGGTGCTCTTTGATATTTAGGGAGTGACGAAAATGCCGAGGGAGGGAATGTTAAATAAAATAGACGATTATCGGTGGGAGATCCCAAAGAGCTATAAAACAGGCATGAGAGTACCTGGGCTTATCTACGCCGATGAAAGCATGCTGTCCCACATTCGAGAGGAGCAGGCCCTGGAGCAGGTAGCTAATGTGGCTTTCCTTCCCGGGATCGTCTCAAGGTCTATGGCAATGCCCGATATTCACTGGGGCTATGGTTTCCCTATCGGGGGCGTTGCCGCCACCAGGGTTGAGGATGGTGTGATCTCCCCTGGGGGTGTTGGCTTCGATATCAATTGCGGGGTGAGGTTGCTGCGTACCAACCTCACTGAAGAGGAAGTCAGGCCTAGAATCGAGAAGCTGATCGATGCTCTTTATAACAATGTACCCTCGGGGGTAGGGTCTAAAGGTAAGTTGAGGCTGAGTCAGCAGGAAGTGGATAAGGTTCTTGTAAAAGGTGCTAGATGGGCGGTGGAGAAGGGGTATGGGGAGACAAGGGACCTGGAGGTCACCGAGGAGAATGGTAGCATGGAGGGTGCTGACCCCGAACAGGTAAGCGCCAAGGCGAAGCAGCGGGGTGCACCCCAACTGGGAACACTGGGTGCTGGAAACCACTTTATAGAGGTGGAGGTGGTGGAGGAGATCTATGAGCCTGCTATCGCTTCCGTCATGGGCATAGAAAGGGTGGGTCAGGTGCTTCTCCTGATCCACACCGGGTCACGGGGGCTGGGTCACCAGGTTTGCGATGACTATGTCAAGGCTATGGGAACGGCGGTAGGGAAATACGGGATCAGTCTTCCCGACCGTCAGCTTGCCTGTGCCCCGGTGAAGTCTCCTGAGGGGCAGGCCTACTTCGCCGCTATGGCCTGCGCTGCCAACTATGCTTGGACCAACCGCCAGTGTATCGCTCACTGGGCCAGGGAGTCTTTTGTCAATGTGTTTGGTGCAAGCCGCGAAGAATTGGGCTTGGAGATGGTCTACGATGTGACCCACAATATCGCCAAGATTGAGGAGTACGAGATAGATGGGAAGAGGCTTAAGCTATGTATCCATCGAAAAGGGGCTACTCGAGCCTTCCCCGCAGGGCACCCTGATGTCCCTCGCATGTATGCTGAGATCGGGCAGCCTGTGCTCATTCCCGGCGACATGGGTCGTTATTCCTACGTCTTGGTTGGCACTGAAAAGGCGATGGCGGAGACCTTTGGTTCCACCTGCCATGGCGCGGGAAGGGTGCAGAGCCGCTCCGCGGCGAAGAGAAGCCTGAGGGGCATCGACGTTGCCAGGGGGCTCGCTGAAAAAGGTATAACGGTCAAGACGGGTAGCATGTCCTCGCTCGCTGAGGAGGCATCGGAGGCCTACAAGGACGTTGCCCAAGTGGTGGAGGTAACCCATCAAGCGGGAATATCCCGCAAAGTGGCTAAAGCAAGACCTATCGGTGTGGTTAAAGGGTAGGGAAATATCACGGTGAGGTTTCATTGGCGGTCTTGGCTGTTCTCATTGAGGGAGGTCAAGAGTGATAAATTGGTGAAGCGCTACACCGGAATTTTAGACAGTGTCTAATACCGCCTATTTTTAGGGCAGCGAAGGCTTATACAAGGCGCAGAGAGATATGCTATAATCTCAAGGACTCAGGCTGGTTGTATCATTCCGCAAAAAAGGCTAAGAAAGTCTATGTATGATAGAGGGAGGTTTATAGAATGGGAAAGCTAATGGAGGAAAGGCTCGAGGAATTCAGGGAGCTCAAGAAGAAAGCAGCCCTGGGTGGAGGGCCGGAGAAGATAGAGAAGCAGCATGAGAAGGGGAAACTCACCGCTCGGGAGAGGCTTGACCGTCTGCTCGACCCTGGAAGCTTTGTTGAGTTGGGCTCGCTTATCGGACATCTTGATGGAACTCCCGGGGATGGCATCGTGGCTGGTCATGGCACAATAGACGGGAGGGCGGTTTGCATTTATTCTCAGGATGCTACGGTACTTGGTGGTTCAATAGGCGGGCAGCACGGGAATAAGATGTATCGAACAGTAGATAGAGCCCTGAATGCGAGGGTCCCTCTTATTGGACTTCATGATTCCCCGGGTGCTCGGATGCCAAGGCTATCTGCCGAGGGAGGAATTCGGCCTGGGGAAGCAGCATTAGCCAGTGGCGCAATAATAGCGGAGAAGCATG
>DAOUVR010000144.1 GCA_030667555.1 Dehalococcoidia bacterium | reverse complement strand
GGACTGCCGCCCCAGCTAAATCTTGAGTTGCAGCGAGCCATAGAAGCCAGCCAAGAGGATGCTATGTAGAGAGGTCGCTAGAAGGCGGCCCACGAATTGCAGACCTTGAGGCTCTTGGCGTCATATCTGATCATAGAGGAAAGCCGTTAGTCGACCTTGCGGAGTTCTACTCAGGTAACGAAATCCAAGACCAAGAAAGCGTTCTTTCATATGACTGCGTGAGCTGGAATGCTCCTGCCAGCGCTTGGAAGCGTGGTTCCTCGCGGGCAAACCTTGAGTGTGACGAAAGTCATATACTAATTCTCTGAGAGTCGTAGAATTGATTATATGAAGGAACTAGCCGGAGGTGACAGAAATGATGTGGTATATGCCTGGGATGGGCTGGTGGATGGTCGTCAGCGGTGTCTTCGCGTTGATCTTCTTGGTGGCCATGAGTGCCTTGGCTGTTTGGGGGGTAAGGCAGATGACCGGGCGCAGCAGCACAGAGAGGGGTAGAGCGCTGGATATCGCCCAGGAGCGCTATGCCCGGGGCGGGATATCCAAAGAGGAATTCGACCTCCTCAGGAAGGATCTCGGCTCTAGCTGAGCGAGAGCATTGAAGCCCAAGGCAGGCCCGGCAAACTGGGCCTCGGCGCTAGAGCAATTTATCCCGGTCAGATCCGGGTGCAGCAGCCGTGCTTTGGATGCTTGAAACAAACGAGGGAAGCTATGGCTGATAAACGCGGCCCGAAGAATTCTGAGAAGACGCGCATTCACATCACCGGAATGACGTGCACTACATGTGCCGCCACCATCGAGAAAGCACTGTCTGAAACCCCTGGCGTAGAGAAGGCCACTGTCAACTTTGCCTCAGAGAGTGCTTTTATAGAGTACGACACGTCCAAGGTGAACCTCGCCAGGATCAAAAACACCGTCTCTCAATTGGGTTACGGGGTTGCAACCAAGAAGTCCATATTCCCAGTGCACGGCATGACGTGTGCCTCCTGTGTCGCCCGGGTTGAGGATGCACTGTCTGGCATGCCTGGCGTGATTTCAGCCAGTGTCAATCTGGCGTCGGATAAAGCTACCGTAGAGTACGTAGAGGGAACAGAACTGGCTGAGCTGAGACGCGCGGTAAGAGACGCCGGCTATGAACTCGATGCTGAGATCCAGGCTCTGGAGGATGTGACCACAGCCGCCCAGCGGGAGATCCGAGCCCTAAGGAATAGACTTATCATCGCCGTCATCCTCGCAGTAGCGATAATGCTGATAGGCTGGGGGCCTTCATTTGTAGGCAAGTCTTATCTTCTTTGGGCTTTGGCGACGCCAGTGCAATTTTGGTGCGGATGGCGATTCTACCGAGGGGCGTGGGGCGCACTGAGGCACAGGACCGCAGACATGAATACTTTGATTGCGGTAGGCACCTCAGCAGCATACCTCTACAGCATGGTAGCAGTTCTCTCCCCCGGTCTTTTTGCCGCCGAAGGGCTAGCACTCCATCTATACTTCGATACCTCGGCAATGATTATAGCCTTGATTCTCCTCGGTCGCTTTCTGGAGGCTAGAGCTAAGGGCCAGGCGTCACATGCCATAAGGAAACTCATCGGTATGCAGCCGAAGACCGCTGTGGTTATGCGCGACGGCGAAGAGACAAAGATTCACGTGGACGATGTTCAGGTCGGTGACCTCATCTTGATACGGCCGGGTGAGCGAGTGCCAGTGGATGGTATTGTTCGCCAGGGGTATTCCAGCATTGACGAGTCTATGATTACCGGAGAGAGCATACCGGTGGAGAAAAACGTTGGTGATGAGGTCGTCGGTGCTACCATTAACAAAACCGGCAGCCTCAGTATCGAGGCGACCAAGGTAGGGAGGGAGACAACACTGGCCCGCATCGTCAAAATGGTAGAGGAGGCCCAGGGAAGCAAGGCCCCTGTTCAACGCTTGGCCGATGTAGTCGCTAGTTACTTTGTGCCAGTGGTGATTGGTATTGCCATCGTAACCTTCATAATCTGGTATTTGGTGGGGCCAAATCCTGCCCTCACCTTTGCCCTCCTTAACTTTGTCGCCGTGCTCATTATCGCTTGTCCTTGCGCTCTGGGACTGGCGACCCCAACCGCTATTATGGTGGGCACAGGCAAAGGAGCCGAGCATGGCGTTCTAATCAGAAATGGGGAGGCTCTGGAGAGGTCTAATCAGATAGGCACGGTTCTCCTGGATAAGACAGGCACTCTGACACGTGGCGAGCCCGTGGTAACTGATGTAATCGCCACACCTCCCTCCTCTGAGGAGGATGTTCTGCGGCTAGCAGCATCCGCTGAGCACGGCTCGGAGCATCCACTGGGCCAGGCGGTGCTCGAGGCTGCCCTGGCAAAGAAGCTGGAAATACGCCCGGCATCAGACTTCAATGCGCTCCCCGGACAGGGTGTGGAAGCTTGGGTGGAAGGCAGTAAACTCCTGCTCGGCAATATTGGGTTAATGAAGGAAAGAGGTTTTCCTCTAAACGAAATGGAGGGCGAAGCCAGCAAGCTCTTTGCGGAAGGCAAGACCATCATGTTCCTCAGTGTGGACAGTCAGGTGGTGGGAATGATCGCCCTGGCTGATACCCTTAAGCCCAACAGCAAAGAGGCGGTGGACGCTCTACACAAGATGGGCATTGAGACGGTGATGCTTACCGGGGACAACCGGCGCACCGCTGAGGCTATCGCCCAGGAGGTGGGTATAGACCATGTCCTGGCCGAGGTACTCCCTGAACGGAAGGCCGCCGAGGTCCAGAGGTTGCAGGGCGAGGGGAAGACGGTGGCAATGGTAGGTGACGGCATTAACGATGCCCCTGCCTTGGCACAGGCCGACATAGGCATCGCTATCGGTACGGGCACCGATGTCGCCATGGAAACCGGGGACATCACGCTGATTAGCGGCGATTTGAAGGGAATTGTAACAGCCATATCCCTGAGCAAGCGCACTATGAGGACCATCAAGCAGAACCTCTTCTGGGCTTTCGCCTACAACACTGCCCTGATCCCAGTAGCAGCCGGAGTCCTGTACCTGGCCTTCGGGCAGACCGGCGTCCCCTCAGGGCTACACTTCATTCTCGGAGACCATGGGTTCTTGAACCCAATCATGGCTGCGGCAGCCATGGCAGCTAGTTCAATCACCGTGGTGTTCAACTCACTGCGTTTGAAAAGATTCAAGCCAATAGGCATTAGCAATTAATTAAAGCTGTTTAGAAATGTAGTTGCCCAATTTATTGGGCTATTGTACCTGATAAATCAGGCAATTACAGAAATTTGGGAATGAATATCCCCAAATGCCCACAATCGAACGGAAAAACAAAATTAAAAAGGCTGTCCAAAAGCTTAGCAAAACAAGGTAGCATAGAGCATCTGCTCTATGCATGGTTGGAGCAGATGCTCCAACCTACCCATAGTTTTCAGACAGGCTCTAAACAGTATCTTAATTTTACAGGAGACATTGAAATGGCCATTGATCCAGTCTGCAAGTTGGAGATAGTGGAAGGCTAGGCAGCATCTACCAGTGAGTACAAAGGAAAGAAATACTTCTTCTGT
>DAOUVR010000010.1 GCA_030667555.1 Dehalococcoidia bacterium | reverse complement strand
TGCCTCAAACATAAAGGGTTTTGAAAAGGCAGACATCCCCATCGGTGCTCTGGATATCAGCCTCTATCGTGATGATGTTTCCTCACTAACCGAGCAGCCTGCAGTTCGCCCTACCATAATACCAACAGACATATCAGACAAATGTGTAATTCTGGTCGATGACGTCCTCTACACCGGGCGCAGCATTCGTGCTGCAATGGACGCCGTTATCGATTTCGGGCGGCCTCGATCCATTCAGCTAGCGGTGCTCGTTGACCGCGGTCATCGCGAACTCCCTATTCGCGCCGACTATGTTGGAAAAAATATGCCTACTTCGAATCATGAAGAGGTCGAGGTACGTCTAAAAGAGACTGATGGCAGAGATGAAGTAGCCATCGTTAAAGGTACGGGCAAGCCACAGCCCACCGCAAAATATACAGCATGTTCAGGGGATAATTTGTCATGACTTTCGCTGGAAGAGACCTGGTCTCAATAACTGACTTCACCAATGAAGAGATTGAGGCAGTTTTAGACCTGGCGAATCAAATGGATTCTGCTCTTAAGAAGGGCATGGAGATAGAGCTTTGCAAAGGAAAAGATATGGCTACGCTGTTCTACGAACCCAGCACCCGCACGCGGGGCTCTTTTGAGAGAGCGATGCATAAATTGGGCGGGACAGTAATAAGCTTTGCCGAGGCTAAGGTTATGTCGTCAGCAGCTAAGGGAGAGACGATTGCCGACACGGTGCGAGTACTAAGAAGCTATGCCGACATTATCGTCATCAGGCATCCGTGGGATGGAGCTGCCAAAGTAGCTGCCGATTACGCCGACGTGCCGGTAATAAACGCTGGCGACGGCAGCCACGAACACCCAACCCAGACCTTGTGCGACCTATACACGCTTAAGAAAGAAAAAGGGAGACTCAAGGGCCTAACCGTTCTCTTGTGGGGCGATCTCAAGTATGGAAGAACAGTGCATTCTCTAATCTACGCACTGGCTAGATTCGGAGCAGAGGTTCTCTGCGCCCCACTGCAGGGTCTGGATGTGCCTGGTCCGGTTCTCAGAAGAATACACTCAGAGTACAACTACATGCCAGAAAGGGTTAAGCCGGATGACATGACGTCAATGATAGGAGAAGTAGATGCGTTCTATATAGCTCCATTCAAACCGTATAATTTGGCGCTCTGGTCAGATTTTGATTCAAGTCCTTGTCCCGAAATCAGTATCAGGGAAGCGCTTAGAAAGGCTGATGCGATATATGTAACCAGGGTTCAAACCGAGAGAGGGGATAGACCTGCTGATACGGAATCGGATGGAGGGTATCCCACGGTGGACAGCAAATTCCTCAGCCAGCTTAAGAAAAAGACCCTGGTCATGCATCCCCTGCCACGGACAAACGAGCTTGCCTACGAACTCGACGACTATCCGACAAGCGTCTATTTTCAGCAGGCTGCATACGGCGTGCCAATCAGAATGGCGCTGACAGCTCTGTTACTTGGGGCTAGCAATATTGAAACCCCTGAAAGGACTGGCGTCTCTCTTAGCGATACCGCCTATGACAACTATAAACAGGTCATTGGTGTGAAGTGCCCCAACGCAAACTGCGTATCAAACCGGGAATCTCACTACCTTGTGCCCAAACTGAACATGCTCAAGCGCAATGGCGGTGAATCTTTGATACTCAGGTGTGTCTATTGTGACCATGAAATGCATCCGCCATATATCGCCAGCTCGGAATGGCATCAAGGGATTTTGAAGAATAAAAAATACTATAGCTCCGATAGCTTCATGCTTGACCGAATCAGACCGGAGAACCTGATCATTTTCGATTCTGCGAAGGAAGCTCAGGCCCACGGGTTCATGCCCAGCAAGCGAACTGTCAAGCAACGCAACGGGGGTGATGCTACGTGAAGCCGCTCTTAATTCTCGGTGGACGCATCATTGATCCCAGCCAGGGGATTGATATGGTTGGCGACCTTATCATTACTGAGGGGAGAATCACCCAGATTGGTAGGGCAAGCTCCCCCGATGAGCCCTGCTCCGTCCTTCATGCTGATGGCATGATCGTCTCCCCAGGTTTTATCGACCTGCACTGCCACCTGAGAGAGCCGGGTTTTGAGGAGAAAGAAACCATCGCCACTGGCACCCGCGCCGCGGCGAGCGGAGGCTTTACCACTATCTGCTGCATGCCCAACACCGAGCCTCCAATCGATACCAAGGCGACGGTTGAATTCATCATAAGGAAAGCGGCTTCTGAAGGAGCGGTTCGGGTGCTGCCCATAGGGTGTGTCACCAAAGGGCGAAGGGGCGAGGAGATGGTGCATATAGGCGAGCTTGCCAAAGCGGGGGTGGTCGCTCTTAGCGACGATGGAAACCCGGTGAGCAACGCGCAAGTGATGCGCCAGGCTCTTGAACATAGCCGTCATTTCAACCTGTTTCTCAGCGACCATTGTGAAGATACCTCGCTCAGCGCCGGAGGCTTGATGAATGATGGATCGGTCTCAGCAAGGCTGGGGCTTACGGGTATCCCTGCCGCCGCTGAGGAAGTCATGGTCGCTCGTGATATCGACCTGGCTGAGATGACAGGCGGCAGGGTGCACATTGCCCATGCCAGCACCGCCGGCTCGGTTGACCTCATTCGTCGCGGTAAGGAAAAGGGAATCGCTGTTACCGCCGAGGTCACCCCACACCACTTGACCATGACCGAGGAACGAGTTATGGGTTATGACACCAACGCCAAGATGTATCCACCGCTCAGAACAGAAGCCGATATCGAGGCATTGGTCATCGGCCTGAATGAGGGGGTAATAGATGCAATCGCCACCGACCACGCCCCCCATACCGATGCGGACAAGCTGTGCGACTTCAATGTCGCCGCCTTCGGCATCAGCGTCCTGGAGACAGCGCTGGGCAGCCTTCTCACCCTGGTTCACAGCGGCAAGATAGATTTGGTGACACTCATATCGAAACTTACGTCGGAGCCGGCGAACATCCTGCAAAATAGTGAAATAGGAACACTGAAGGCAGGAGCCTGTGCCGACGTAACCATATTCGACCCAGAAGCGGAATGGGTCGTTGACCCCGCCGCATTCGCTTCCAAGGGCAAGAATACCCCTCTTGCCGGCCAATTACTCAAGGGTAAGGTGATGGCCACCATCTACCGCGGTGGGGTTATGTATAAGGATGATTCCATGAAAGTCGAGATAGTATACCACCAGGCAGGAGCGCGAATTGAATAAACAGCGGGGCGGTTGTCCACCAACGCATCATGATAATAGGAAGAGGGAAACTTCACCCTCACCCTAGCCCTCTCCTCGCCAGAGTCGAGTCTTCGACCGTCAAGAGAGAGGGGGCAAGTCCTCCCTCCCCTCGCGGGAGGGAGTTAGAGGGAGGGGCAATAGAAACCGTTCGTGGTGAGCCTGTCACCGTTCGTGGTGAGCCCGTCGAACCATGAACGGCCCTTCGACAAGCCCTTTGTGAGCGGAGCCGAAGGGCTAAGGGCGAACGGCACAAATCAGTTTTGGCATCTGGGATGGCATTGATACACAGACGATTGAAATAGTAAGGGGATTGGATTGAGCGAAAAAAGCAAAAAAGCATTTTTGGTGCTGGAAGATGGCTCGGCATACGAGGGCTATTCCTTTGGCGCCGATCCCTCCACCCACGGCGAGGTCGTATTCAATACCAGCATGACCGGCTACCAGGAGATACTCACCGACCCTTCCTACGCTGGTCAAATAGTGGTCCCCACCTATCCGCTCATCGGGAACTACGGCGTAAACTCCGATGACGCCCAATCCAATCGCATACAGGTGGCCGGCTTTGTGGTGCGCGAGGAATGCCATCTGCCCAGCCACTGGAACTCCCGCTCCACCCTGCATGAATATCTGCTCTCAAGCGGAATTCCAGGGATCGTTGGCGTCGATACCAGAGCCATCACCCGCCGCCTGCGCGTGGCCGGGGTTATGATGGGAATGATTACCAGCGAGCCGCCTGAGGAGGCGCTGCAGCAGCTTGCCAAGATGCCCCGCTATGATGACATCGACTTTGTGCAGAAGGTGAGCACCGACATCGTGTATCGCTGGGATTGCGTGGCCGGGCAAGACGCTCCACATCATATCGTGGTGGTCGATTGCGGCCTCAAGTACAGTATCCTGCACCATCTGTGCCAGCTCGGCTGCAACTGTACCGTTGTCCCCTCAACCACTACGGCGGAGGACATTCTAGGTTTGAAGCCTGATGGCATCGTTCTATCTCCAGGGCCGGGCGACCCCGACCTACCCTATCTGGAGAAGACGGTGTGCGGCCTTCTGGGGAAGAAGCCGATAATGGGCATCTGCCTTGGCCACCAGCTTATCGCCCGTGCCTTCGGCGGCAAGACCTATAAGCTTAAATTTGGACATAGGGGGGCAAACCATCCCGTGCGCGACCTGGAGACGGGGAAGATAAACATAACCGCCCAGAATCATGGGTTTGCCGTGGACGCGGATAGCATAAAAGATGGGCTTGAGGTTAGCCACATAAACCTCAACGATGGCACGGTGGAGGGGGTCAGGCACCACGAGCTACCGCTGCTCTCGATCCAGTATCACTCCGAGGCCTCTCCCGGCCCCCAGGACACCGTAGGCGCCTTCGAACGCTTCGTGGAGATGGTGAAGGAGCAACCGCAGTGATTTCTGCGATGACTGCATTAAGTAACTACCCTATGATATCAAAGTGGTTGCGACCCTGGCTTGACCAGGTAGAGCAGTTGGGTAGGCCTGACGATTACAGGGTTATCCTCAGCGAACTCGGTGAATTACAAGCAGGTATCGCCACGGAGGAGCATGACCGCAATCTGAGCCGGCTCGACCATGACCTTTGCCTCGCCTCCAAGGTATGCAGCAATCTCGAGTCTCTAGTCAAAGAGAAGAGCCGCTTGGGCACCGACCTGGACGAGGCAAACCGAATCATTCTCGACAAACTGGCAGAGATACACGCTGTGGTGGGTCTCCACCGTTTGGGTTTCGACAATATTCAGTTCAAGGGCACGCCAGATTTCATGGCCTTACTCAATCGCAGGATGTTCTTGGTTGAGGTGACAAGGTTGGGCGCTTCCAAGGGTAAGAGGTCCGACGTCTGGGACGCCGAGGCAGGCTCGGTCGAATCGGGCGTCTACTTGGGTTTCTCGCATGGGCCCGGAGGGAAATCAGACGACAGGCTTAGCGACGCTATCTACCGCGAGACGGAGGGGAAGTGTCAGCAACTGAGGCGATCGAGCGAGCAGTCTACCGGCTGGATCGTCTGGATTTCGTTGGGGCGGGACTACCTGGGCCCCGGCCCCTACGAATTGCCCAATGTTGGACTCTTGGCGCTAATGCGCACTCCGAAAAGGGCGCTTGAGGACGCTATGGTACATATTCGAGAACTAGGCTTATACGAAGAGCTATCCTATGTCGTCCTGTCGTTGGGTCGGGATTTGGACGACCTAACATCACCGGAGTTACTACGCAATGGCTGAAGTAAATAAAGTCCTTGTTATCGGCTCGGGGCCCATCGTGATCGGGCAGGCGGCGGAGTTCGACTACGCCGGCACTCAGGCGTGCAAGGCGCTCCGCGAGGAGGGCGTGACCTCGGTGCTGGTCAACTCCAACCCGGCCACCATCATGACCGACGAGGGCATCGCCGATATCGTCTACATCGAGCCACTTACGGTCGATGTGATTGCCCGCATTATCGAGCGGGAGCGCCCTGACGGACTCCTCCCCACCCTGGGTGGGCAAACAGGGCTCAACCTGGCTGTTGACCTGGCCAATGCCGGCATTCTTGACAAATACAATGTGCGCTCTCTGGGCACCCCCATCGATACTATCCGCAAGGCAGAGGACAGAGAGCTATTCAAGAAGATGCTTGAGGATATCGGTGAGCCGGTTCCCGAGAGCACTATCGCCACCAGCATGGAGGAGGCGCGCCAGGCAGTCGAGGCCATAGGTCTGCCCGTAGTTATCCGCCCCGCCTATACCCTTGGCGGCACCGGCGGTGGCCACGCCGCCACTATGGATGAGTTTGAATACATCGCCGCCATCGGGCTGGCGGTAAGTCCTGCCCACCAGATCCTGGTGGAGAAAAGCGTTGTCGGCTGGAAGGAGATAGAGTATGAGGTGATGAGGGATGGGGCTGATAACTGCATCACCATCTGCAATATGGAAAACATCGACGCCATGGGGGTGCACACCGGTGATAGCATTGTCATCGCTCCGTCTCAGACCCTCTCGGACAACGAATATCAGGCGCTGCGCTCGGCCAGCATCAGGATAATAAAAGCGCTGGGGGTGGAAGGCGGCTGCAATATCCAATTTGCCCTCGCCCCCCATCCCATGCTTGCAGACCATTGGCCGCCGGGTGGCAGCGGCAACCTCTATGAACATGTGAAGGACGGATGCCCCCCATACTATGTCATCGAGGTCAACCCACGCGTCAGCCGCAGCTCGGCCCTGGCCTCCAAGGCAACAGGCTATCCCATTGCCCGCGTCGCCGCCAAGATCGCCGTGGGGAAAAGGCTGGATGAGATCGTCAATCAGGTAACCGGCAAGACGATGGCCGCCTTCGAGCCGGCTCTGGACTACATGGTGGTCAAAATCCCCCGCTGGCCCTTCGACAAGTTCGCCTCCGGCGATCGCTATATCGGCATCCAGATGAAGGCTACCGGCGAGGTGATGGCCATCGACCGCACCTTTGAGGCAGCGCTGCAGAAAGCGGTGCGCTCGCTGGAGATAGGAGGTAAGTCCCTACTCTGGGAGGACCCGAGCTGGAAGGACGAGTCCCCACTCGAGCCCAGCGACCTCCGCCTGTGGGCCATTATGGCCTCGTTGAGGCGAGGAGTGAGCCCCGACCAGTTGTCAATAGAGACGGCCATCGACCCATGGTTCATGTACAAGCTCAACAACATCGTCCAGATGGAGAGACATCTCCTCTCTGAGCCGCTGACCCCACAACTCCTCTGGGAGGCAAAGCGCCTTGGATTCTCCGATGAGCAGATAGGGACACTGGCAGACAGGTTGCCGGAGCAGGTCCGCGACCTACGTTATAACTGGCAAATCCTCCCTGTGTACAAGATGGTGGACACCTGCGCTGCCGAATTCGACGCCGAGAGCACCTACTTCTATAGCACGTACGAGAGGGAGAATGAGGCTGAGCCTCTGAAGGGGAATAAAGCAGTGGTCATTAGCTCAGGCCCCATTCGCATTGGCCAGGGGATTGAGTTCGACTATTGCTGTGTTCACTCCTCCTGGGCCCTTCAGGAGGCGGGTTATAAGAGCATCATTATTAATTCTACTCCAGAGACAGTGTCCACCGACTTCGATACATCGGATCGCCTCTACTTTGAGGCTCTGGATGAGGAAAGCGTGCGCGATGTCCTTGAGAATGAGGGGATTGCTTCCACCCCCACGATGGTGCAATTCGGGGGGAAAACGGCGATCAATCTGGCAGAGCCCCTATTCCGCAGTGGCATGCCCATTCTTGGCTCCAGCGTCGAGGCTATCGACGAAGCGGAGGACCGCCACCGCTTTGAAAACCTGATGAACCGACTTGGTATTCCCCAGCCTCCTGGTTCTACGGCCACCTCCGTCGAAGAAGCGCTCAATGTAGCCAAGCTAATCGGCTACCCCGTTCTCGTCCGCCCCAGCTACGTGCTTGGGGGTAGAGCCATGGAGATCGTTCACAACGCCACTGAGGTAATTCACTACATGAAGCTTGCTATGGAGACGCACTCCAGACATCCTGTGCTCATAGACAAATACCTTGAGGGAAAAGAGGTGGAGCTTGATGCCATTTGCGATGGAGAGCAGGTGCTCATCCCGGGAATTATGGAGCATATCGAGCGGGCTGGGGTGCACAGCGGAGACTCTATGGCGGTCTATCCTGCCTTAAGTCTCACCAATGATGAAGTGCAAACCCTCGTGGAATATTCAACACGTATTGGGTTGGGGCTTCATGTGAAAGGGCTGATCAATATTCAATATGTGATCATGCCCGAGGACGAGGTCTCCTCAGTCTATGTTCTGGAGGTCAATCCGCGGGCGAGTCGAACCATCCCGTTCATAAGCAAGGTTACTCGAGTGCCGATGGTTCGGATAGCGACCAAGGTGATGCTGGGACAGAGCTTGAAGGAGCAGGGCTATAAAGGGGGTCTTTGGAAGACGCAAAACCTGGTCGCCATTAAGGCACCAGTCTTCTCCATGTCCAAGCTGGGTGGTGTGGATACCTATCTCGGCCCTGAGATGAAATCGACAGGTGAGGTTATGGGGGTGGACTACACCTTTGGCGCCGCCCTGGCAAAGGCGCTATTGGCTGCCGACCTGATGCTACCTTTGGAGGGCTCCATTTTGCTCAGCATCGCCGATCACGACAAGCCGGAAGCGCTGCCCATCATACGACAGCTCTCTTCTCTGGGCTACAACCTGTATGCTACTGAGGGCACGGCGGCGATGATTGAGGCGGAGGGAATGCCAATAACTATGATAAGTAAGAAACTGGGCGAGGGACACCCCGATATCTTGGACGTCATTCGTGATGGCACCGTCAAAGGAGTGGTCAATACCATTACCGGGGAGCGAGGTCCCTTAGCCGATGGCTTTCAGATTCGCCGCGTCGCCGCAGAGAAGCGGGTCCCCTGCTTCACCTCGCTTGACACGTTGAAGGCCGCTGTGGAGGCTTCAACCAACGGTGAGCAGAGCTTTTCTGTCCAGCCCTTAAGGGAATATCTAACGGAATAAAAAGGGTGACCGCTTGAAGCAGATTCTTGCCACTGTTCTCTCAAACAGCGAAATCCTGCCCGATATTCACCTCCTGTGGGCTCAGGCCCCTGAAATCGCCTCTGAATACAGGCCGGGGCAGTTTGTTATGGTGCGCACCGGCGAAGACCATGATCCTTTGCTCAGGCGCCCCCTGGCCATCCACCGGGTGTCCCCACTTGCCTCCCCCATCCAGTTCGCTCTCCTCTTCTCCATTATTGGCCGGGGAACAAAGTGGCTCGCCCAGCGCAAAGAAGGAGATGAGATCGACCTACTGGGGCCGCTGGGTCACAGCTTCAGGGTCCAGTCACGTCATTTGCTCTTAGTTGCCGGCGGCATTGGGGTTGCCCCGTTGGTCTCTCTTGCCGAGAATGAACTGGCGAGGGGAGCGCATGTCACTCTGATCTTAGGGGCACCCACCCAAGACCAGCTTTACCCAGCCCATCTGCTCCCTCCTGGGATCGATCTTCTGGTTGCCACAGAGGATGGTTCAGCCGGCAAAAAGGGCATGGCAACTGACCTGTTAGCCAATTTCACTGGCAAGGCTGATCAAGTCTTTGCCTGCGGCCCCGTTGCCATGTATGAGGTTATGTCAAGCCAAACCTCGATAAAGGGGAAGTCGGTTCAGGTCTCAATGGAGGCCAGAATGGGCTGTGGGTTCGGCGTGTGCCTGGGCTGCGCTATAAAGACCAGGCAAGGCATGAAGTTGGTGTGCCAGGACGGCCCCGTGTTTGAACTGGAGGACATCATTTGGAGGGGTAAAAAAGGAAGCGACTAAAATGGTGGTTACAAAGAAAATGGACCTTCGCACCAAGGGAAACTGCGACATCATTGACATCACCGGCCAGGTGAAGCAGGAGGTTTCTGGCTCCGGTATCAATTCAGGGACAGTAACCATCTTCGTTGCCGGCTCGACCGGTGGGGTAACCACAATCGAGAATGAACCCGGGCTGCTGAGCGATTTTCAGGATATGTGGGAAAGGAATGCCCCCAGGAATATCCCTTATCAGCATGACCGAGCTTGGGGAGATGGCAACGGACACTCGCATGTTAGGGCCTCGCTCTTGGGCCCCTCTTTAGTGGTGCCGTTCACCAACAAGTCGCTTCACCTGGGCACCTGGCAGCAGATAGTGCTGGTGGATTTCGACAATCGCCCCCGCTCCAGAGAGCTCGTCCTTCAGATTATGGGCGATTAATATAATCCCTGAGCTCTTCTGGAACCTTTTCTGGGTCGCTAGCCACCGCCGGCACCATTGCTGGCTGGCCGCAATTCTCCATTATCGCCTGCCCATCCGAACTGAGTATGAATTCCACGAAATCTATCGCCAGTTCTGGATGAGGGGCATTCCTAGGGATGGTGAGCCCATAGACGATGGGTTCCCCGGTTAAAACGCTAGTTAGTCCTGGCTCACTGCCGGTGACCTCCACCTGGGCCTTAGCATAGAATTCCTCGAACTCAAGGCTTGATAGGTCTATTTCCGTAGGGAGCTCAATATATTCAAACTCGTGCTGCTGGGCCACGGAGCGATACTCAAAGGCATAATCCAGGTCTCCCGACTCGAGCAGGTACAGGAGGTCGACCGACTTGGGCTTTACCACCTCTCCCCAACCTCCTCCGATCCTGCCCCGATCCATTTCTGTCCCACCCTGCGGCACAGCAATGAGGGTGTCATAAAGGTCAGCGGCATTAACATCAGGGGTCAGACCAAAGTCCTCGGCTTCATCGTAATAGTACTTTTCGGCCAACTGAACTACCATGAGCGTGCGGTAGCCGCACGGGTCGGCATCGGGGTTAGCATGCCCGAAGGTAACGTCCTCATTGCGTAGGACGTCATACCAGGTACGCTCGCCATTTCTTATGTCATCGGCGAAGGGAGCGCCATCCCGGTAGGCGATGACCATCTGGTTTTGGGCGAAACATATATACCACTCGGCCCAATCTGGGAACATCAGTTCCTCGATGGCTTTGTAGTCGGCTGAGCCAATGATATCACACGGCCTGCCCAGCTCGGTTACTTTCCTTATTGTAGTGCGGCTCCCCGCCGATTCGGTGACAACCGTTACCCCGGGATTCAGTTCCTCGAAATTCTCAGCAATCTTGTCCAATGGAACCGATAGGCTTCCAGCATGAAGGATTATCAGGCTCGGTGGCGAAGTGCAACCGCTGCCTATCAGCAAAGCAAACATCACAGCTAGCGCTATGATGCCAAGTAAGCCTATTTTCATCTTGGTCTCCTTACTAAAATATATGGACTGACGACGCCTTGAATGTTATGTAAACTTCAACTTCTTTCTCTATATTTAGTTCATCGAACGAACGGCGTGTAACTATACACACGAAATCAAGTGGTGTGCTCACCGTGAGGTGTATGGTTGAACCGTGGTCGCTAATAGATGTTATGGTACCCTTAAGTGAGTTTCGAGCACTGGAGATGAGCGGTTCCTTTGAGACAAGGATGTCCTCGGGGCGAATGGAGGCGTGAAGCCTGCCCCTAAGCTCGGTTACCACCTCAAATTCCGAATCATCAATGACGAAGAGAGTTATTCCATCCGAGCTTTGCTGCACATCGCCGGCGAAGATATTGTGAGTCATTGAAAAGCGGGCGACAAACTCTGAGTTGGGATGGCGGAAGATATCCTCCGGTGTTCCTACCTGAACGATGTGACCCTCATTAAGAACAGCAATTCGATCACCCAATGCGATGGCCTCCTCAAAATCATGGGTAACATGGATGATCGTCGCCTTCAGTCGCTGGTGTACCCGCCTCAACTCCTGCTGCATGCCCTCCCTGGTCTGTGGGTCGAGGGCGCTCAATGGCTCATCCACTAGCAACACCCCGGGGCTGACAGATAGCGCCCTCGCCAGAGCTACCTTCTGCCTCTCGCCACCGCTCAATGTATCGGGCCTTCGCTGCAGAAGGTGGCTCACCCCAAGAAGGTCAGCTAGCCACTCCGCTACCCTTTGCATCTCCTCCTTTGGTCGTCCCCTCTGCCTCAACCCGAAGATGAGGTTATCCTTCACTGAGAGGTGGGGGAAGAGTACGTAATCTTGATAAACGAATCCAATCCCCCTTTTCTCAGGCTCAAGAGCAGTGACCTCTCTCCCGTCGAGCCAAATCTCGCCGCTCTTTATGGGATAGAGCCCGGCTATAGACTCAAGCAGGATAGTCTTCCCCGCTCCTGTCGGTCCCAGGATTATGAAGTACTCTCCCTTCCCCACCTTTAGATTGATATCTTTAAGAAGAAAGCTACCTAGATCCACTGTTAGGTTCTTTATCTCTATCATGCTTTCTCCCTGCGATAGGCAAAGCTTCTCAGCCCAACAAAGACGACCAGACATATTATAATGAGGATAGTTGCGACAGGCAGGGCATAGTCGAGCCCATATTCCTCAAGTCGGGTGTAGACCAGAATAGGAGCAATCGTGGGATATGAGCAGAGGACCAGAACTGCCCCGAACTCGCTGATACCTCGAGCCCACATCATCACGCTTCCGCCAAATATGCTTCCTTTGGCAAGGGGCAACGATACCCTGAAGAAGGTCTGCCATGGTGAGGCGCCCAAGGTGCGTGCCACCTTCTCCAGCCGCTCGTCCACCTTTTCAAATCCCTGCTTTGCCGAGTTGATAAGAAAGGGGACGCTGACGAAGAGCATGGCTATTACTATCCCAGGAACCGACAACACAAAATCGATGCCGATGGAGTGAAAAGCTCGCCCTACAGCGAAATTTTCTCCAAAGACGAAGAGGAGGGCGATGCCTGCCGCGGTGTGGGGCACCACAATGGGAACATCTATAAGCGCCTCTACAAATCGTTTCCCCCGAAAACTATGGCGCGCCAGAAAATAGGCCAGGGGAACTCCAAGGACAAGCCCCACCACCGTGGCTATTAGAGCGGTATAAAGAGTGAGCCAAATGGAGCTTATCACCTCCCCCTCAAGCAATGTTTTCCATAGGAGTGAGGGACTGGAGGAGAAGATAGTCTTGGTCAACGGAACAAAGATAAAGAGCAGGATAATTGTCCCCAGGAGAAGGAACGTGATGGTCAACCTTCTTTGAGCCAGCCATCTCCAGATTTGCCCAATCATTGCCACAATCCTCCTTTCTCAAACCTGACCAAATAATAAAAGGCGTTTGTATTTATCAAATCGTCACCAACAGCCACCAAATTCCTCATTTCAAAACCCTGTTCCAGAACAAAGAAATGCCTCCGAAAGGAGGCATACGTACACGAAACGTTCTGCCGCTCTCCTTTCCAATCGCGGGAGGCACAGGCATTTCTACCTATACCCTCGAGACTTTCAGTCTACCGGCTACCCGCCATGCCCCAAACCTGGTTTAGGCGTGGCAGCTCGAAGAGCTTTTTCCAGTTTATAACACAGGTTTAGGTGGGAAGTCAACCTCTAATCTAATTGACGAAGCAATCTCATGTGGATGGAGTTAGAGGGACAGGGAGTTCAAAAATGTATTTGCCCAATTCATTGGCCGAGAGCGCTTTATGAATCAGGCAATTACGGTAATTGTGGGTGCCCTCCAGAACCACACCCCAGAACGGGTAGGTATATGTCATTCTGCGTAGGGGCGGGTTTGAAACCCGCC
>DAOUVR010000065.1 GCA_030667555.1 Dehalococcoidia bacterium | reverse complement strand
GGTTGGTTATTGAGGACGCTGACCAGGAACTCCGGCAGATAATGGCACTTGAGCCACAAGGTTTGATAGGCAGGAATGGCATAGGAGGCGGCATGACCCTTGGGAAAGCCATATGCAGCAAAGGCTGAGACCTCTTGCCAAGCTGTCTGGGCAATTGTCTTAGGGACACTGTTACCCAGACATGAGGAGATAAAAGCCTCGCGCATCTTTTCCATCTCTTCGGGAGAGCGCCCATGGGTCATGGCCCGCCTAAGCCCGTCGGCATCGGCGTAGCTCATTCCCGCCAGTTCGTGGGCGATCCTGAGCACCTGCTCCTGGTAGACCAACTGACCCAGGGTCTCCTTGAGCACAGGCTCCAGCCTTTTGTCCAGATAGGTCAGCGGCTGTTGCCCCTGTCTCACTTTAAGGTATTTCTCATGCATCCTCGACTTCATGGGTCCTGGTCGGATGAGAGCCAGCAGCAGTATCAGGTCATCGAAGCATTCGGGAAGCAGCCTACCTGCCATCTCCCGTTGCGCCGGGCTCTCCACCTGAAAGCAGCCGATGGTGTCCCCCTCCCGGTGCATGGCAATGACTGCGGGATCGTCTCGGGGGATGGAGTCTACGTTTACCTCGATGCCCCGAGTTCTTTTCACCTCAGCCACCGTATCTTCGATGACGTCCAGGGTGGGAACGGCCAGGATATCCATCTTGATGAGGCCCAGACGCTCGATGTCGTCTTTGTCGAATTGAGTAATGACGTCGCCGCCACTGGACCATTGCTGTGGCACCCAGTCGGCAAGACTGCCTGGACTGATAACAAGACCGCCGAGGTGCACCGACAGGTGCCGGGGCAGACCGTCCAGGGCTGAACACAGCTTTAGAAAATCCCTGAACACCGGGTTCTTGAGGGCTCGGTTAGTCTTCAATTCGGGGAGCGTATCGATGCATGCCGCAAGGTCCTTTACCGACTGCCACCGAACGCCTGCCTGGAGCGCTATTAAAGCACTTTTAGGCAGGTTGAGAGCTTTGGCTGCCTCCCGGATGGCGCTCCTGGCCTGGAAGGTGTTGATGGTAGCCACTGCCGCCACGTTGTTCCTGCCGTACTTGCTGGTGATGTATTCCTTCACCTCATCCCGCCTGGTGCGCTGAAAGTCGAGATCGATATCTGGCATCTCGCGGCGCTCCTCGTGCATGAAGCGCTCAAAGAGCAGGTCGTACTCCAACGGGTCCACGTTGCTGATGTCCAGACAGTAGACCACCAGGCTATTGACTGCGCTGCCGCGGCACTGGTAGCGGATGCGCTTTTCCCTGGCGAAGCGGGCAATGTCCCACACCACCAGGAAATAGGTCTCAAAGCCCAGGAAACTGATGACTTCAAGCTCGTGCTTCAGGCGATCCAGGATCACCGTGATGGGATTTCCATATCTACGCGAGGCTCCTTGATATGTCAGTTCCCTCAGGTAACTCTGCGCGCTGTATCCGGCAGGAGGAGGGAAAACGGGAAATTTGGGCTCGCCCAGGGGGAGATCAAGATTGCATTGCTCGGCCACCGCTACCGTGTTGCCTATGGCTTCAGGGATATCCCTGAAAAGGGCGGCCATCTCAGCAGGGGATTTGAGGTACTGCTCCACCGTCCTGGGGCCCGGAAGCTGCTCTATGGGAATAATCTGCCGGATAGATTCCAGGAGTTCGTGGACGGCGTATTCCTCCATCTCAGCATAGTGAACGTCGTTGGTGGCGACGACGGGAAGACATAGCTCCCTGGCGAACTCCAGCAGTCGATATATGGAGCGCCTGCCATCCCTGTTGGGGTGGTAGACAAGCTCGATGTAGAAACGGTCCGGGTAGATACTCTGGTAGAATCCTGCGGCTTCCTTCGCTTCTTCAGGGAGACCCCTGGCGATTAGGCTAGGAATCTCGCCTTTGCCACAACCGGAGAGGGCTATGAGACCACTGGAATGCCTGGCCAGCATCTCCTTGGTGGCCGCCGGGTGGGAATCGGGCTTGACCAGGTGGGCCTCGGAAAGAAGATGGCACAGGTTGGCATACCCCTTGAGATTCTGGGCTAGAAGGGTCAGGTGGTAACCACCTTCCACATCGACCTCGGCGCCGATAATGGGCTTGATGCCCATTTCCCTTGCCCTATCGTAGAAGCGAATGGTCCCGGTCAGGCTATTATGGTCAGTTAGGGCCATGGCAGGCATGCCGAGATGCTTTGCTCTCTGTAGAAGGCGCTCGATAGGGGATACGCCGTCGAGAAAGCTGTATGGGGAATGGACATGGAGGTGAATGAACTCCTTTAGTCGTAAATTCGGTACAGCAGCCAATCTTGTCCCACCCTGCACAGGTCGCATACGCCTTCGGTCTCCCTCTTAGCAGTGACCCGGAGAAAAAAACGTATCGGTTCCCCCTCCCACCAGGCTCCGGGCTCTCGCCACCAGTTTACGACACTAGTGATGTGATAGACTCGGCCCCGCCAGATGAAGGCCTGGGGAACCCTTCCGTCTTTTCGATGGAGTAATACTTTTTCTAAAATGATTCTGCTCATGGAAGGAAGTATCGAGGCGATAAGAACATGTGTTCTAATTATACAACGAATGGGAGTTCAAGTCAAGGGCCTTTTCGCTCCGGATTGCATCTTGGTGGGCGCACAAGCGATAAAACCACTCAGCAAGTCATTCAATCCGATAGAACTTCAGGTGAAGTGTTTGAAGTAGTGTTCGCCTTCGTTTAGGGCATGCTTTGTTTCTGTCGCACAATTAAGCGAATTGGTATCTTAAGCTCGCGACCTGATTGCGTGCCTCACGCCCCTTGGCAATCGCATTAATTAGCCTTATAATGGTAAAAGGGTGTTGACCAATTTATAACTTCAACAGCAGGAGAGAAAAGCGAAATGTTGATGATGGATAAGGGGGATGTCGAAGCATCCATCGCTGCTGCCAAAGAAAAGCTGGCTAACCCGCAAACAAAAGAGGAGTGTATTGCTGATATAAAAAAGCTAGTTGACATAAAGCAATCGCATATGTGGCGAAGCGATATGGGTTCCTGCGTTGGCAATCTTTGCAATATATCATCGCTGATTGACATGGAAATTGGAATCTTGGAAGGCGCCATTGCGGCCATAGAGAGTAGCGATAACAATAAAGCGACAACCTTGCTTGATAGCTATGTTGCCTTCGTGAATGAGCACTACGATAACGAGCGTCCTCCGTATTAGTAATTAAAAAGCGCGACATTTAGAGCAACGCCTTTAGCCGATCTGAGGAGCTGAATAAAGTAAACACAAGACAAGCATCTGTGAAATTGTACCTGCCTCTATCTATGATTCGTGGCAGCTTTTTGCTTCAGTTCCACTGCGATACACTCCCACAAAGTTCATGAACACAAAGATAGGTGATTCTATGTCAACCTGCAGTTTGCTTCTTAGGGGTAAAAGATTTAAAAAACTCACGTTTGCGTTGAAGATAAGACTGGACATCTTCTCGTTAAGAATTGGAATATGAAATCCCGGATAATAATTGTAGCCCAATAACATAGTGACAGAAAGGAGAAGGAAACATAGATGAGCATGCCTCTTGAAGGGATCAAGGTTCTGGATTTGACTGTGTATGCTTTTGGTCCTCAGACTACTGCCTATCTCGCTGAAATGGGAGCTGAGGTGATCAAGATAGAGAATCCCCAAACCGGTGAGCCTATTCGCTGGATTGATGCCATGAGGGAAGTGCCAGTTGGCAAGTTTAAGGCTTATTTTGAGCAAACCAACCGGGGGAAGAAAAGCATTGCTATGGATTTGCATCATGAGAAGGCACGCGATGTAGCATACAAACTTATTGAGAAGTCAGACATTTTTGTAACGAATCTAAGGATGGGTGGCCTGGAAAGGCTGGGAATGGATTATGAGACTCTGTCCAGAGTCAATCCCAGGCTAATCTATGCTATTGGTACTGGGTGGGGCCTGAAGGGCCCAGCGCGGAACCGGGGTGCTTTTGAGGCTACCGGTTTTGCAAGATCTGCATTAGTGTCGGGTTTAGTTGAGCCTGGCTCCCGCCCTCCGCTGTGCCCGCCGGCTTTTGGTGATTATACGGCGGCAACATTTCTGGCATATAGCATAATGCTTGCCCTTTTTCACCGGGAACGAACCGGAGAAGGTCAGATGGTACATGTATCACTTCTGGGTGCTTGTATGAAGGTTATGTCCGCTTGTATCGATACTTCCATTGCTGCCGGGAAGGACATGTTTGGATTGCCCCATGAGGGTGATGGCGCTCTGTATAGTATGTACCAGACTAAGGACAAGAGATGGATACAATTGGCAGTGGTGCAGGACTATCGCGGTTGGGTTGAATTCTGTCAAGCAATGGGCCTTGAGCACTTAAATGATGACCCCAGATTCAACTCTTTTGAATCCAGGCGTGAAAATAATGTAGCTCTAATTTCAATATTGGACGAGGTGTTTCTTACCAGAAACCAGAGTGAATGGATAGAGCGCCTCGAGAAATACCAGTTTCCCTGGGCACCAGTTAGACACTTTACCGAGCTGGCTTCCGATACACAGATTCTTGAAAATGATTACATTGTGAGTCTGGATGATCCAGAGGCTGGTGAAGTCAAAGTAGTGGGGACTACTATTGATCTAAGCAAGACACCGGGCCAGATACGAAGCAAGGCTCCGGAACTGGGTCAACACACGGAAGAGATTCTGTTAGAACTGGGTTATACATGGGATGACATAATTGTGATGAAAGAGCAAAGCACGATACTCTGAGAGCTGGCATACCATGGAAAGGAGAAGGCATATATGAGTGCACCACTGGAGGGTATTCGGGTCGTTGATTTCACCATACAGGCATTCGGCCCGCGCACCTCAGAATACCTCGCCGAGATGGGGGCGGAGGTGATCAAGATCGAGAGCCCCCGCGGCGGTGACCCTTTGCGAGGAGTGGATGGCCTGCGCGGCGTGCCGTCGTACGGCTTCAATTCGTACTTCGACCAGATCCAGCGTGGCAAGAAGAGTATGACGCTCGACCTGCACTTCGAGAGCGCACGGCAAGCGATGTACAAGCTGGTGGAGGATGCGGATATCTTCGTAACCAACCTGCGGTTAGGGGGTCTTGAGCGGTTGGGAGTGGACTACGACACGTTGTCCCTCATGAATCCCAGGCTCATATATGCCTTGGGCACCGGGTGGGGGCTGAAGGGGCCGGGCCGGAATCGTGGCGGCTTCGAGGTGACCGGAGTTGCGGGGTCGGGGATGCTAACGAGCTTCGTCGAGCGAGGGGTTCGCCCTCCGACGTGGCCGCCAGCACTGGGGGATTACATAGCAGCGACGTACCTCGTTTACGGAGTCATGCTCGCACTCTATCACCGCGAGAGAAGCGGCAGGGGGCAACTGGTGCATACCTCACTACTTGGCGCCTTCATGAAGATGGCAGCTTGCTGTGTCGATGCCTCTCTCTACGCCAATCAGGACATGTATGGCATGTCACACGCGCAAGAGGGCGCCCTGTACAACAGCTATGAGACCAAGGACAACAGGTTCATCCAGATTGCGGTGATGCACGACGATGCGAGCTGGGCGCAGTTCTGCGAAGCCGTGGGGATCGAATACCTGAAGGAAGACCCCCGATTCGGGGCCTACGAAGTGAGGCGGGAGAACAGCGATGCTCTGGTGTCCATCCTTGACGAGTTGTTCCTCACCAAGACCCAGAGCGAGTGGATCGAGTGCCTGGAGCAGTGGCAGTTCCCGTGGGCGCCGGTGCGGCTTTTAACCGAGTTGGCCTCTGACCCGCAGGTGATAGAGAACGACTATCTGGTGACCATCGACTATCCGGGCGTCGGCAAGGCTAAGGTGGTTGGGGTCAATCTCGACCTGAGCGAGACGCCGGGAATAGTGCGAGAGCAGGCGCCTGAGTTAGGCCAGCATACCGAAGAGATACTTCTCGACTTGGGTTACACCTGGGATGACATCATCGCGATGAAGGAAGAGGGGGCGATACTGTAGTCAGCAGTGTTGCGCCTCCGCGGCGGTGAAGGGATGTGCCTATCTTCTGAAGAGGCCGAGGAATCGGTCCTCGTATTCAGGGAACAGATCCCATCTATCAAGCTCTCTCTTCAGTTCCGATGGGTCACATTCACCGCTTGCGACCTGGTGAAAAAGCCACTCGATGCGATATCTTGCATCTCTGGGAACCCCGGCGTGGTCTATGTCGAGGAGGCCTCTACTTCCTAATTCGGCGAGGTTGCTTCTGAGCGACCCCTCTGTCAATTCCCTTATGAACTTGAGTAACGATACATCCCACAGTTCATCAACGCCTTGTATTATCGCTGCCAGTCTATTAGCTTCTCTGTCTATTTGCTCGTTCAATCTTCCGACTACTACGCCCAACCCGTCGGATACAATTGAAAGCCCTTTCGGCTCGTTCTTGTAGCTATAGAGAAGCCCGGGTG
>DAOUVR010000119.1 GCA_030667555.1 Dehalococcoidia bacterium | reverse complement strand
GGGCATTTGCCATCACCAAGCGAATATTCAGAGGGCTGAGGCATGATCGGCGGACGCTGGCGCTCATCGTAATTGCGCCGGTCCTGATAATGTGCATCTTCGGCGTTGCCTTCAGCGGCGATGTGACCAACGTCGGCGTGGTGATCGTAAATCTCGACGACGGCCTTGTATCACAGGAAATTATCGCCAATCTGGATGATGAAACCCTCGACATCCGCTATATGGAGAACGAGCAGGATGCCGTCACCGAAGTTGAAAACGGCGAGGCGTGGGCGGCTATCGTGTTCCCCCAGGATTTTAGCGCGAACGTCATGGCGAAACTACAGGATAACTCCTTTGCCGTGGATACAGCCATAAGCGTTAAGGCCGATAAGAGCAATGTGAACATTGCCACTTCGGTGATGAGGTCTGTAACGGATGCCATAATGGCTACCATGTCACAGGCGGGCGTGGAAATCCCTATATCGATCGATGACTCGCCGGACTACGGCAAGGGAGCGGAGTTCATCGACTTCTTCGTGCCGGGAATCATGGCCTTTGCCGTGTTTCTGCTGACAACGCTGCTTACCCTGCTTGCTTTCGTGGGAGAGCGCACCAGCGGCACGCTGGAGAGGTTGAGGGCCTCACCGATGAAGGAGAGCGAGATCGTAGCCGGTTACGCCATGGCCTTCGGCATCATCGGTATGTTCCAGGCCTCGCTGCTCCTGATTGTAGCTACGCTGGTCTTTAAGATCATCATTGTGGGCAACCCGTTTCTGGCATATGTAATCGTGGCACTGCTGGCAGTAGTCAGCGTGAGCCTGGGTATACTGCTCTCCAGTGCCGCTAAGAGGGAAGCCCAGGCAGCGCAATTCTTCCCTATGATTGTTATACCCACGTTCTTGCTGTCGGGTATATTCTGGCCTGTGGAGGCCATACCTTCTATCCTCAGGCCGCTGTCGTACCTGATACCGCCGACCTACGGGGTAGAAGGCATGCGCTCGGTTATGCTGCGGGGATGGGGGCTGGAGCATATCTGGCTCGAAATCGTAGCGCTCCTGGCATTTGCGCTGGTGTTCCTGGCAGCGAGTATCAAGTCACTGCAGAGGGAAAAGGGGTAGGGACACAGTTTCAAAAGCCAGGCATTGGAATTATGTTAACTTTGATAAACCGAATAGTAAATGAGCAACCTTTCCCCATAGCTGTTTTGACAATCCACGCAGGGCTTGCTACCATAGAGTGCCACCAGCTACAGCATTATTTCCCCGAGCCAGCCTTCTCCAAGTCAAGAAGTGTGAGGAGCGAGCCATGCAAATGGGATTCTACTTCGATCAGACCAGGTGCACTGGCTGTTATGCCTGTGTGGTCGCTTGTAAAGACTGGCACGATGTGCCAGCGGGACCAGCCAGCTGGCGAAAAGTGGAGACCCTAGAACAGGGCGAATTCCCCGATTTATTTGTTGCCTTCCTTGTCACCTCCTGCTACCACTGTGCCCAACCGGCCTGCGTTGCGGCTTGCCCGGTAGAAGCCATCACTAAAAGGAAGGGGGATGGTGTAGTCGTAGTCGACCAGATTAAGTGCCTGGGCAAAGACCAATGCGACCTCTGCTGGCAAGCGTGCACTTACAGGGCTCCCCAGTTTGGGGCAGAGCAAAACGCCAAAATGCAAATGTGCAACTTTTGCCTGGATAGGCTTGAGGAGGGGAAGAAGCCCATCTGTGTAGCCGGTTGCCCAATGAGGGCCTTGGACTCAGGCCCTCTGGAGGAACTGAAGGCGAAGTATGGCGACGCTGAGGAGGCGGAAGGCTTCACCTACTCCGATGAGTTGAAACCTTCCGTTCTTTTTAAACCGAAATTCAAATGCCCGTCTTCTTGAGGCAACGATGGCCGTAGTAGGGCAACGGACGGACAATCAAAGGTGATAGCATGATGGAGAAGCAAACACAGGAACAAACTATAATGACCACCTGCTCCAGCCACTGCGGCGGGGCTTGCGGCCTCAAGGTGTACGTAAAGGACGGGGTGATTACCCGGATCGAGACCGATGATGGGGAGGAGCCTCAGGCCAGGGCTTGCCTCAAGGGACGAGCGTATCGGCAAAGGGTCTACCATCCCGACCGCCTGCTCTATCCCCTGAAGAGGGTCGGTGAGCGTGGTGAGGGTAAATTTCAGCGAATTTCATGGGACGAAGCCCTGGACACCGTAGCCAACGAAATCAAGCGAGTGAGAGATACCTACGGACCAGAGGCCATAATACTTAAGACCTCCGCTGGTGATATGAACTTCGTTCACACGGGAGCCATGGTCGTGGACAGGCTACTGTGCATGGCGGGTGGCTATTCCGCGGCCTGGGGGTACTTCTCCTATGAAGGAGGGGTATTTGCTGAGCTGACCACCTATGGAACTCTGTCCACGCAGGGTTCCCGTGAAGATTTCCTGAACTCCCGCATGATAATCATGTGGGGATGGAACCCAGCTACTACAATACAAGACACAAACACTATCTGGCGCCTGGCTCAAGCGAGGGAGGCCGGATGCAAGATTATCTCAGTCGACCCCAAATTCACGGATACAACAGCGACCTTTGCCCACCAATGGATACCCATCAGGCCAGGCACTGACGCTGCCATGATGATCGCCATGGCCTACATCATAATACGAGATGGCCTCCAGGAGCAGGCGTTCCTGGACAAATATACCTACGGTTTTGACAAATTCAAGGATTACGTTCTGGGCAACGAAGACAGGGTGCCTAAGACCCCCGCTTGGGCCGAACAAATCACCGGCGTCCCGGCAGCCGTCATAGAGGGACTGGCCAGAGAATACGCTACCACCAAACCGGCGGCGCTCATTGCCGGCATAGGCCCCGGGCGCTCGGCTAGTGGTGAGCAATACCATCGAGCAGCCATAACCCTATCCGCAATCACAGGCAACATTGGCATCCATGGGGGAAGCGCTGCACAAAGGTCCTGGCCAGCAGGACTACTACCCTTCCCTTCCATGTGGATGGGGATTCCCGAGATACTAACTAACCCGTGGGAAGAAAAGCAGCCTCCCGCAAAAGACATACTTCCACTCCGCAGGTTGTTCCCCTGGGGAATGGGTGGCTTCCACGTCAATCAGATGGCAGATGCCATACTCAAGGGAAAGGCAGGGGGATTCCCCGCTGACTATAAACTACTTTACGTAGCCAGTACCAGCTATCCTAATCAATACCTCAATGTCAACAAGCACGTGCAGGCTCTCAAGTCCAAATCCCTGGAATTCATCGTCATGCACGAGCAGCTCATGACGCCCGGTGCCAAATTCGCCGACATATTGCTGCCCTGCAGCACCTTTCTGGAGAGGAACGACATAGCACAGTGGACTGCCACCTGGTTCTATGGATATCAGAACAAGGTAATCGAGCCTTTGGGTGAATCGAGGGGTTCATTTGAAATATGCGTCGATCTGGCAAAAAGGCTGGATATACCCAACTATGCCGACAAAACAGAAGAAGAGCTAATAAGAGAAATGGTAAAAGGTTGCCCCGACATCGCCGACTACGACACCTTCAAGAAGCAAGGCCTTCACAAACCTCGCCAGGCAGAGCCTCATGTCCCCTACCGTGAACAAATCGAGGATCCCAATAATAATCCCTTCCCTACACCGTCGGGAAAGATCGAAATATACTCCCAGTTGATTGCAGCGATGAATAACCCTGAGATCCCTCCTATCCCCAAGTATATCGAGACCTGGGAAGGTCCCAACGATCCCCTGTCCCAGAAGTACCCCCTGCAGCTCATCACTACGCATTTCAAAGGGCGCGCTCATTCCCAGTTCCACAACGTGCCCTGGCTGCAAGAGCTGCTGCCTCAGACAGTACTGATCAGTTCCTCCGATGCCAGGGCCAGAGGCATAAATGATGGCGAGCCCGTCAGGGTTTTCAACGACCGGGGCCAGATGATAATCCCGACTAAGGTCAGTGAGCGGATTATGCCCGGGGTAGTCGATGTCCCACAGGGAGCCTGGTACAATCCCGATGAAGACGGGATAGATCGAGGAGGATGCGCAAACATATTGACCAAGGACGCTTATTCTCCAGGTGGGGCGAACTGTACCAACACAACACTGGTCCAGGTAGAGAGGGCATAGCAAGAGACTAGAGCCCCCTGAAAATCCTTTCCCCCTCTGGCTTCACGGCTTCTGCCTATTTCTGCGAAATCGCCACTAGGCCTGCCCTTCATCCTCCTTCAACAGGTCGCTGAACACCTCGGCGTGATATACTTCGTGGTCCCTTATCCGCAGGAGAAGTTTCTTGAGGCCGGGGGTCTCGACCTCCTTGGCAGCACGGTCATACCCAGCAGCTACTTCCTTCTCGATCTTGATATCCGCCCGCAGCATATCGGCCGTCTTAGTTGACCGGTCTACCTCAG
>DAOUVR010000125.1 GCA_030667555.1 Dehalococcoidia bacterium | reverse complement strand
GGGGTTCTGGAGATTCTGGAAAAAACCATGGAGATAGTAGCCGCTGAACCGAGGATAGACGTCGTCATTGTCAATGAGCATCTGGACCAGCTTCTCATGGGGCTATCGAAGGAGACGCTCGATAAGATGAACGATATTTTCATCCGTACTAGAGAGAAAAAGCCTATCGTGATAGTTTCTTCGCCAACATTAGGCGGCGCTGAGTTGATGGCGGTGGAGAAGAAGCTTGCCGATGCCCAGGTAACGGTCTACCCCAGCCTGGATCGAGCCGCCAAGGCCATTGCCAACATGAACTGGTATTATCGGTTCCATCGGGGCAATCAATAGAGGCCCGTAACCTCGATTACTATTTGCCTCCTGAGCTCATCGCTTAAACCCCGTTCAGACAGATACATTCTGAGCAAGTGCGATGTTGGTTATACTACTGCCGATCTTTTGGCAACGGGAATAGCATTAAGCACTTTCGCTCCTTCTTTGGTGATATTGAATAAACTTGCTCATGGCATTGGCTGCCCGCTTTACTGAAGGGAAAGATACTACCCCAGCGTCGCCGCAGAGCTGCTGCCTTTCAAGGAACACCTGTGTAGCTTCAGGTGTAGCAACATGGTCCAGGATAATGGCTGTGGGTTTACTGCTTTCTTTGGCTAAACTTATCATCATGTCTAGAGCTTTTCGTCCAGGATCCCGGTAAAACGGTGTTAAATTGTGTGGTAGGCGTAGAAATAGCATATCGATTCCATCCCAATCAGCGATGGTTCTAGTAATATCGGTGAGCCCTCCAGGAGCGAATTGTGGGTCTATGGGGTTGACGAAGATTTTGCCCGCTGGATTCAAAATGAACTCGCCTATTTTTTGTATGATTTTTTCAGGCAGTGGCGGGACGGATAAACCGGCCCTGACACAATGGTCGGCAGATATGACGCTTGCCCCTCCACCCAAGCCTATGATGCACGCATTGCGTCCTTGGGGGGGCGACATATGTATTAAGGGCAATACTACGTCCACCATTTCATCCACACTGTACACCTGAATTGCCCCTGCTCGCTTCATGTGTGCATTCCAGTTTTTTGTGGTGAAGGGAATAGCGCCGGTATGAGCGGTGGCAGTTGCTGCTCCCGGCGCAGTGTGTCCCCCTTTCAGTACTATTACCGGCTTAACTTTTGTTACTTCCCTTAACAGCTTGAAGAATCTTCTTCTATCTTTTATCCCCTCGATGTAGGCAGTAATTATCTTGGTCTCCGGGTCAAGGGCAAGGTATTCAAACAGTTCACACTCATTGATGTCACAGGCATTCCCATAGCTGATAGTCTTACTGAAGTAAGCACCCCTTGCCACCGCTGCACGGACCCCGTAAATAGAATTGCCACCACTTTGACAAATGAAGCCAACTGAACCACTCTGCTGCGGAAGTCCATGGGCAAAGGTTAAACCCGTCGATGGACAATAGATCCCCATACAGTTAGGTCCCAGAATGCGCATCCCACCACGTCGAGCGATCTGAACGATTTCAGCTTCTAACTTCGCCCCCTCTTCGTCCTTCTCGCTGAAACCAGCGGTGAAAAAGCTAACAACTTTTACCCCTTTAGTTACGCAGTCTTGTACAAACTGGGGCGTGGCTTGTGCTGGGATAGTAGCCCACACATAATCTACCTGATCTGGGATTTCCTTGATATCAGTGTAGCACTGCAGTCCCAATACCTCGGTTAGAGTCCTGCTTATGGGATACATATTCCCCTTGAAACCGGAGGTTAGGTGATTCTCTAGCAAGGCTTGTCCTGTACGGGAAACCCCAGCAAACGCAATCGAATTGGGATGGAAGATATATTCCAGGTTGTTGCTTTGTGTCAGTTTCATTGCTATTAGTCCCCCCATATTCTGCAGATATAAGCTTGTGACTCGATGGCTACTTGCTCCGAAGCATTGGTACTTTAGCGGCGACCGCGATAATCACCCGCCCTGTCATGTATTTTGTAGAGCATACACTTATTATGATGATAAATAAAGTGGGTGTGCTCGACAATGGCAGAAGAGCAGACTTATAATTATTGCCATGAAAACCAGCGATTTCGACTATCATCTGCCTCCCGATTTCATCGCCCAAAACCCCATTGAACCACGGGACCATTCTCGCCTTATGGTTGTTTCGCGGGTCGATGGATTAATAGAGCACCGCCGATTCTTTGAGCTCGTTGATTTTCTCCACGAAGGTGATGTGCTGGTGTTCAATGACAGCCGTGTGATACCGGCGCGGCTCTTGGGGAGGAAAGCTGGCAGTGGGGGCAAAATGGAACTGCTGCTGCTTCGCCAGTTAGCTTCGGGGCTTTGGGAAACTTTGGTAAGGCCAGGGCGAAGGGTTGCTGTGGGGACGGGAATAGAGCTCAGCTCAGACGATGGGTCATTTAGCGGCGTATACGGTGAGATTGTCGAGAGAAGAGAAAGAGGGATCAGGGTGATTCGCTTCTCTGATGAAGCTGCCCTGGAGGAGTTGGGACAGGTGCCCCTGCCCCCGTATATTCACTCCCCAATTAAGGATCCAGAGCGCTATCAGACGGTTTACTCCAGAGTAAAGGGGAGCGTTGCTGCTCCAACGGCGGGGCTCCACTTCACCCCGGAGCTTCTCCGTAGCCTTGCCGAAAAGGGTGTCCAATTTGCCTTTATCACGCTACATGTAGGGCTTGATACCTTTTTGCCGGTGAGGGTGGAAGACCCAAGGGAGCATCCAATGCATAAGGAGTATTGCGAGCTGCGGGAAGAGGTTGCCCAGGAGCTCTCTCGGGCTAAGGCTGAGGGGAGGAGAATTATCTGTGTCGGCACTACGGTGGTACGGGCTTTGGAGCAGGCGGCGATTCAGGGGAAAGGTATCGAAGCCTTTCGAGGTTGGACTGATCTCCTCATACTACCGGGGCATCGCTACCATAGCGTCGATGCATTGATCACAAACTTCCATTTGCCCCGCTCCACACTACTGATGCTTGTATCCGCGTTTGCTGGACAGGAACTGATCCAGCGAGCCTACAGCGAGGCGATGCGTCAGGGCTACCGTTTCTATAGCTTCGGCGACGCTATGCTAATTGTCTGATGCGGCAACCTCTGTGGGTCGAGGAGTCTGCCTGGCCAGGTACTCTTCCCACCTGGAATCCACCCATCTCTGCAGCTCGTCTATCTGCTCCTCGGTGATTCTGCGGAACCTTCCCTGAAGCTCGATATATTCTCTCACTGGCTTCCGTGTACCCTTTGCCGCTAGCCTCTCGCTCGCTCCGGTGAGGCGAAACGCCCCGTTCTCCATTTCGTAGAGGACAACCATCCGCGTTTCAACTGCCAGCCGGCCCATCTTCACCGTGTCCTTGGGAGGGAAAAGCCATCCTGGAGGGCAGTGAGTATAGATGTAAAGGAACCTTGTGCCTGTGATGTCCCTCGCCTTTTTCACCTTTTCATAAAGATCGAGGGGATAAGAAGAAGAGGCTGTGGCTATGTAGGGTATGCGGTGAGCTGCCATTATGGCTGGCATGTCCTTCTGATGCTGTCCTTTGCCCAGGATGGGGGTGGTAGTGGTGGTAACCCCCAGGGGAGTCGAGCTGGAGCGTTGGCCCCCGGTGTTCATGTAAGCCTCATTGTCATAGCAAATGTAGATAAAGTCGGTGTTCCTCTCGGCGGCGCCGCTTAGAGCCTGGATTCCGATATCATGAGTACCCCCATCGCCGGCAAAGCCTACCACTGTAATCCCGCTCTTCCCTATCGCCTTGAGACCAGCGACAAGCCCTGTCGCTGCCGCCGCAGTGCTGGGAAAGCAGACATTCATACATGGGATGTTCACTGAGGTTATGGGATACATCCCATGGAGAACGGTGAGACAACTGGCGGGCACGGTAACGATGGTGTTCTCTCCTAACGCCTTCAGGATATGGCGATAGGCGATGCCTAGACCGCAACCAGCACAGGTCCTATTTCCGGGAAGCATATATTCCTTGTCAGGTAGGCTCAGTACGCTTTCTATCATCTCAACGTTCTCAAACTGAATCTCTCAGATGTGGCAATTCAACCATTCGATTTCCTTTTGCGGTCGGCCTTCTTCCACCCAGCGCAAAGACCCCTCGGCGG
>DAOUVR010000133.1 GCA_030667555.1 Dehalococcoidia bacterium | reverse complement strand
CTATCGCAACCTCAATGGGATAGGGGTTATCCTCCAATATGGAGTCCGCTACCTGGTTGGTGACTACGCTCGCGGCAGGGAATTGGCCTTTTCTGCGAAGGTCTATAGTTGGTTGAGCTTTGCCTTCCTTAGCTATACTGTCTTCAGTTAGTTCCGGCATATCCTTGTATGCTGGATATTCCTGATATATTACGCCGCCCGGGGCGTCTATGCTGCCCACAAGCGCATTGAGGCAGAATATGGCGTAGCTGGTGTAGGAGCCATTGGGCCAACAAGTGGCTCCCCTCCCTCTCCAAGCAATTGCTGGTTTTGACTGGGCAAATTCCCTGGCTATCTGGCGGATGACATCAGCATCAATGCCGGTTAAGCCTGCGACTTTGTCTGGGCTATAGTCACTCAGCACGAGATCCCTATACTCATCAAAACCGCACGTCCACTTCTCCACGAAGTCCGCATCGTAGAGTCCTTCACTTACTATAACGTTGGCTATGGCCATAGCCAACGCGCCATCAGTTCCCGGGTTGATTGGAATCCACTGGTCGGCTTTGGCAGCGGTGACAGAATAGCGGGGGTCAATGACGACAACTTTGGCCCGGTTGGGTCGCTCGCGACGTATCTTGCCCCACATTCGCAAATTCCGGGCTAGGGGCTTCTGAGATTCTACGATACCTGCGCCGAAGGACAGAATGTAGTTGGTGCGTGGGAGGTCGTAGGCGCTATGAGTGAAATGCCCATCCGCCATCCATTCGCCCGCCTTCTCAGCCTCGTTCTCCAGAGCCTCTCTCGAGACAACATTTGGAGTCCCGTAAGCGCTAGCGAAGCGATAGATCAAGTCCTCATTGCCAATGCTATTCAACCCAAGAAGGAGTAGTAGTCTATGTGGCTGTCCCTGTTCCCTGAGCGACCCAAGACGGCTACCAACCTCGCTCAAGGCCTGTTCCCACGATATAGGAGTCCATCTCGGGTCTGTCCCTTTGCTCTTCTCTGGGTTTGTTCTCTTCAACGGGCCTTCGACGCGATCTGGGTCGTATAACACTTGCAGACCGATGTGAGAGCGGGGACAGGTTTCTCCCTCAGAGAATTCGGATAGTGGATTGGTGGCTATCCTTACTGCTTTGCCATTGACTACCCTCACCTTGGTGGCGCAACGAGTGGAGCAATTCAGACAAGACGTGGCGATCCACTCTTCGGCGATGATTTCCTCGGCGAGGTCCTGTGGAGGCAAGACAAGGCGGACTTCGGGGCGTTTTGTTATGGTGTAGATAGCTGCAAATGTTGCGGCACCTGCCGAGACACCAAGAAAAGCCCTTCTATTTATTGCTCGTTGCTTGGGCTTTTCCTTGTTTGAATTGTCTATTTTGTCTTTGCTTGATGTCAGTTGATCTGGGGATTCGTTGGGCTCGTTGGCTTGCACTCTCGCTGGCTCTTTCTTCATAGACCTGTTTATAATTTCTACCGGACTTCGGCTGGCGAAATCACCGTTGTCCGTTACACACCTATTCGTTCACCGAACCAACCGACAACTAATCTATCACATAATTCTTGTTTTGGCAACCCCCATCCTGAAATGTGTTTCTGGGGGACAGATGGGAAACTCGTTCAGAGGCTAGCTCTGCGTGGACTCCCTGGCCAAGTGCCTTTGCGGGCAAAAAGGTGATGCAATACGGTTCGCCCTTGCTCTATCTTGGTCCCGTGACTGAAAAGGAGAGTACCACAATGTATCCTAGCACCACCAAGCGGGCCGCAGGGACAACCGTGTCTGAAGGCATTCTCACATCTCAATAGAAGGCTAGTATTTCAGAGGAGGTTCCAAATGTTGAAAAGGTGCTTGTGGAGCCGTGGGGCTGATGCAAGCGGTTGGCTTGACAATTTTTATTGACAACCTCCATAGTTTATCGTAAACTCGGAAATCTATATTTCAACGACAGGAGGATAGAGATGTATAAAACGATCCTCGTCCCAGTGGACGGCTCGGAGTTGGCTGAGCTTGTCCTTCCGCATGTGGAAATGATGGCGAAGGTGGGTGCTGAGCCTGCGGAGGTGGTTCTTCTCATGGTTTGCGAACCGTCACGCATGCTGATAGGTGGCTACGGCGAAGCAGTCGCACAAGGGGTACTTATGGCGGAGCAGGCAGCAGAGGCTTGTAAGGGGGAAGCCGAGAAGTATCTGGCTGCAACCGAGAAGCGGCTCAAGGAGAAAGGCCTTAAGGTGCGGTCAGAGTTACTGGAGGGCGATCCTGCCAACGAGATCCTTGACTATGCCGCCAACAATCCTGTTGACCTCATCGCTATGGGGAGCCACGGACGCTCTGGCATCAGCCGGTGGGCCTATGGCAGTGTTGCCTCGAAGGTGCTACGAGGGATCTCAACCCCGATCCTGGTAGTAACGCCGAAGAAGAAGTAGGTTTCTCTAGCTGGTAGGAGGAAGCAAATGTACAAAACGATCCTCGTTCCATTGGACGGCTCGGAGCTGGCTGAGCTTGTCCTTCCGCATGTGGAAATGCTGGCGAAGACGGGTGTTGAGCCAGCGGAGGTGGTCCTGCTCAGAGTTTGTGAACTGGCACGCATGGTGATGGGTGGCTATGGCGAGGCAGTAGGACAGATGGCGGTTCTAACTGAGCAGGCAGCAGCGGCCTGTAAGGGGGAAGCCGAGGAGTATCTGGCTGCAATGGAGAAACGGCTCAAAGAGGCTGGCCTTAAAGTGCGTACAGTGTTACTGGAGGGCGATTCCGCTAACGAAATCCTTGACTATGCCACCAATAACCCTGTTGACCTTATCGCCATGGGGACCCACGGGCGCTCTGGCATCAGACGGTGGGCCTATGGCAGCGTCGCCTCGAAGGTTCTGCGAGGGATTGCTACCCCGCTCTTACTGGTGACGCCAGAGAAAAAGTAAGTTGCTCTAGCTGATAGGAGGAAGCAAATGTATAAAACGATCCTCGTCCCAGTGGACGGCTCGGAGTTGGCTGAGACAGTACTCCCCCATGTGGAGATGCTGGTGAAGGAATGTACTGAGGAGGCGGAAATAGTCATCCTTCAGGTGTGCGAACCGCTCCAAAGTAAGCTCTCTGGCATGGGCCCTGGGGGGAATATCGTCATACCCCGGCTGGCTAAGCAGGCAGAGGAGGCTTGCAAGGAACACGCTGTGGAATACTTGGCCGGAGTGGAGAAGCGGCTCAAGGAGAAAGGGTTCAAGGTGCGGACGGAGCTCAAGGTGGGCAGCCCTGGGGAGGAGATCCTTGACTACGCGGCCAACAACCCGGTTGACCTCATTGCCATGGCCAGCCACGGACGCTCTGGTATCAGCCGTTGGGCCTATGGCAGTGTCACCTCGCAAGTGTTAAGAGGAATCGCTACCCCGATCTTGGTGGTGACGTCGGGGAAAAAGTAGGTTGGTCTATAAGACTAAAGGGAATAAGAGCAGGCCCCACTGGCTACATGAACAATTGCAATACAGCGGTATTACAACAGGCACAAACCGGAATACTGGCGACATCATCATAATGGAGGATTATAATGCCGAGCGCAATGATTAACGGAGTGCAGATTTACTACGAGGTTTCAGGGGAAGGCCTAGCCATCATCTTACTTCACGGTTATACCGGTAGCCATCAGGACTGGGCCGCTCAGATTCCGCTGCTCTCCAAGAAGTATCGAGTCGTTGCCATGGACCATCGCGGTCATGGAAAATCCGCGGCACCTTCCTCTGCAAGCGACTATTCGGTCAAAATCATGGCAGAGGATGCGTATAGCTTGCTCAAACATTTGGGTATAGACAGAAGCTGTATAGTGGGGCACTCTATGGGAGGATTTATGGCCTTG
>DAOUVR010000175.1 GCA_030667555.1 Dehalococcoidia bacterium | reverse complement strand
GAGGAACTCCTCGAGTCCGACCCTATGGGCGCGGAGGCTTCTAGACCACTCGAGGCCGATGAATCCTGCTAGCCCATGCTCCCCTCTATCAGTGGGGCAAAGGAACAAGCCAAACTCTTCCTTTATCCTACGGCTGGAGCGAGAAGGTGAACTCACATATGCCATCCTTGGCTAGTGTCTTGGTCATCTCCATATTTAATTTATCGCCGGTCTTGGCGGCGGCGGCATCAAAGCTGGCAAGACACATCGCCTTGCATGGGGACGTCAGCCCGGCCTCCGCCATTGCTTTGTTAAGGCTGCAGCTGGACACCTGAAACACCAGTTCTTTAGTCGTCGCCTTAGCTATGTTCCAGCGGTCGGTCGGCCGTGATGCGAGGGTAGCCAGCTCGACGTATCGCTCGAAGCGATGAGGGAAGGAAATCCCCGTTTGCTTGGCCACTATCTCCAACATCTCGCCGGTGCGGTCCATGTACTTTGTATCGGCAAGTTCGATGGTCAGTTCCATGAGCCTTTTGCCAAAGTTCATCAGGGCCTGTTCAGCCTCCTTCTCGCTCTTGCCCTTCAGGCTTTCCACCAGCACCTTGATATCGCACTGTGCCATCACCTCATCAACCAGGCCGCGTTCCGCATCAAATTTCAACGGCTTCCCTGGCTCTTCGAGGGTTAATAGCCTGTCCTTTATTGGTCTAGAGTATTTCCAACCCAAAGTCATCTTGCACCACCTTCGCTAAAGCTAACCTGAATGGCGTTGTTAGGGCAAACCTCGACGCAGTCCATGCAGCCAGTGCATTTGTCGAAGCGCACCCCACGCACAACGAAGTACTGTGGGTCCGTTTCACGGTACTTCTTCACCCCCACAGAGGTACCCAGACCGAGCACATGCGTCTGGCATATGAGCAGGCACTTGCGGCAGGATAGGGGGTCACCACATTTTTCGTCGTCAACAGTTATTGTCGGCAGCATCTCAATACACCTCTCAATCGATTCTTACCACACGTTTGCCAGGGCGGGCAGTTTGGCCCGCTCCACCAGGCTGATGGCCCCCTGGTCACACTCCGTGACGCACAGGCCACAGCCGAAGCACTGGAACTGGTCAATATATGCCATGTTCTTAGAGGGAGAGTAGTTGAGTGCCTTGAACTGGCACCGAGACACGCAGCTGGCGCAGCCGGTGCAAAGCTCAGGGTCGATCTTGGCCACATAGTGCCCCTTCCACAGGAGCTTGATGCCGAAGTCGACCGTTGTCCTGATGAAGGCACAATCGGGATAGTCGCAATTGCATAGCCCGGCAAGATACGGGGTGCCGAAAGTGAACACAGTTTGCACCAGCCCTCTCTTATTCATTTTGGTGATTACCTCCTTGGCCTCATCCGGGGTGAGGTAATGCATTCCTCCCCGATAGGTGTCGGGCCACCGCTCCCATTTGTACATCCCGGGCCCCATACCCATGCAGGTGAAGTTCTCCTCGCTAGGATAACCTTGCATAGAGCGACGGCAGCTGCAGGTCATCAGGCCAATTGGATAGATCATGTCAGCGATTTTAAGAGCCTCTTCAAGGGTGATGACCTGCCCAAAGTGAGTGAGCCACGACGCAGCCTCCGCCTTCTGCTTTATCTCCTGCATCTTTTCCAAATCCCCCTGATCCCGCGCCTCCTGGAAGTCGGGTCCGATGACAGCCATCCCTCCGGCCGCCTGCGGGTTGGTTTCAGCTCCCGATGACTCGGCCTCCTCCCTTCTGATCTTGTAAAGCCGCCTTGCGTAGTTTGCCGGGTTGAAGTACCACCTTTCATATCCATCGCCATACTTCTCACACCAATCACACATAACGTACCTCCTTTTCTCAGCCTAGCATCTCAATGTGCGATTTCCTTTTTCAACATGCCACGAGGCAATTCGTATGCCCATGAATCTTGTCACAACGATGATATGCCGATGGCACCTGGCTGTCAAGCTTCGTTGGAATCGCATAACGAGACTACGACGTCCGACGGACACGATACCGTCACCAAAGACTTCCCTTCGACGGTGGTGAAGATACGACAAGCTGTCTGTGCTTCGGAGAAAAGCATGTCGAACTCCTCGCACTGACAGCTTACCAAAGGGGTAGGGGTTAATCGGGGGTGTAATTAGCGGTAATCAGGTGCTCCCCCTGGATTTGAAGTGAGCCGTCGGGGATTCGAACCCCGGACACCCTGATTAAAAGTCAGGTGCTCTACCCCTGAGCTAACGGCCCACATTCAGGTCCAGCAAAAGAACAAACCGTTACACGCGCTTTGGGTTCAGCGTGTTGGTCTTATGCCTGCACCGCACCCTGTCGATAGGCTGATTCTACTATGTCCGTATACCAAATTCAAGGATGTATGGTAATCGAGATGACATATATACCGCAGCTTACCAGCAATGACCAACTCACATGTTGTTTAATTTGAAATACCCAGTTCGACACGCTACCAGACGTAGAGAATAGGCCGTCAGCCACAGGCGGGCTAGGACAATAATATACATCATGACTAAGAGGTGAATACATGATCGCAGGCTCGAGGGGCTTGACAGAATTACTCGTCTATTATAATTTTAGGTAAACGGTTTCCTATTTCCATATATATGGTAAGGGACTATAGTTATGAGCTTTGAACCATTAGATGTCGAGAGAAAAGCCCTTTCAATCATGAAAGTGCTGAGTGATTCCGATGGGCCTGTGGGAGCCAGGGTTATCGCCCGGCATCTGAAGGACTATGGGGTG
>DAOUVR010000079.1 GCA_030667555.1 Dehalococcoidia bacterium | reverse complement strand
TATCTCGTGCATGGCGATGGCCTCGAGCACCGCCTGGGTGGGGTCGGGCTCCAGGGGAGGCACGTTGACCTTGATAGTGAGGAAGCGGCGCGCCTGCACCGGTTGGAATTCATAAGGCACCTGCCTGTCTGTACCTATCTCTACAACGTAGAACCCCTTCTTGTCTTCCTCCTCGCTGAAGTCGATGCGCTCCAGGCTCCCGGCATAGACCACTGGCGGATTCTCGCCCAGTACCTGGGACTTGTGGATGTGACCCAGGGCGACATAATCGAAGGCGGGGTTGGCCACGCTGCTGTGCAGCAGCATATAGTCATGCCCCATTATCATGCTTCTCTCCGAGCCGGTCTGGGCGCCGTGGACGAAGACGTGTGCAGCCAGTATCGCCGGCAGATTGGGGTCAAGACCCTCTACCTCTGCCATGATGCGCTCGGTGAGTATTTGCTCCAGCCTCTCATTGAGCTCATCGAGGGTAAGGTTCTTCGTCTCCTCCCTGCTGAGCAGGGCGCCCCTCCTCGCCCAGGGCAGGGCAACCACCTGTAGGGGGCCTGCTTTGGTCTCAATTCGGTGGGTGCCGGGGCGGTTGGCTACGGTAACGTTGGGTATAGCCAGGGTTTGAAAGATCTCTATGCTGGTGGCGCGGCCGATGGCATTGGGGAGGTCGTGGTTGCCGATAAGGAGAAAGACCGGGATGTCATTTGAGGCCAGTCGCCAGATGCGCCTGGCGAACTCCCGCTGGTGGGTCTGTGACGGCTCGCGGCTCTTATAGGCGTCGCCGCAGAAAAGGACGAGGTCGATACTCTCATTCAGGGCGTATTCCACCACCTCGTCAAAGGCTGACAGGAAGTCGCCGAGGCGTGATGACAGACCGGTCTGCGGGTCGATGCGCCCGTAGTTCTCCACCCCCAGGTGCAGGTCGGCGAAGTGCAGGATTCTCATAATCTAAAAAACTCTCATGGCCTACTAGTTAAAAACGAATCATGAAAATAGAGGGCAGCCTAGAGCCGAAGGCTCTAGGCATGGTTGGAGCTGATACCCCAACCCACCCAAGATAAAGTATGAGAATATATTTTCGAAGTTAAAAATTCACCTTCGGCCGATGGCTTGCAAGAACTCGTCCTCGTTAATATCGAGTTGTTTGAGAACGTCGGAGAGCAAATAGGGGCTGATGGTTTTGGCAGGGTGAATCGGAATCGATGCGCGGCGACAGTCCTGGTGATGAAATATCGCATGACTACCTTTTTGTCTAACTCTCTGAAATCCCAACGCGTGAAGTCCCCTAACGACCTGTCGAGCCTTAAGTGGGGATAGCTTTGTCATATTGCAATGGTAATCTGTCTCGTGTCAATATCCTGTGGGATTTCCTCGCCACGCTCTTTGCGGCATTCAAGGCAAAGCTCGAGTGCTTCCTTTATGTTAGCCACGCATTCCTCATGGGTCTCACCCTGAGCGTGGGCTTCGGGCATCACGGGGCAGCTAGCTATGTAGAAGCCGTCGGGTGCCTTCCTGATGACAACTGTGTACTCCATCCCTCACCTCCGGGAAGATAATTATAGCACGGTTGTGGGGAAAGTGCTCGAAGCGAATGTCATCCACCTGCAAGTTTGTATCGGCGGAACCCATGGTTTTCGTGCGAAAAAGCATATGTGCAATGCTTTATCATTCCGAGAGAAACGAAGAATACCATGGCGCTCAGGGCAGGCGAAGGCGAAGAATCTCTGCGTCGGGTTTGCGAGAGGGGGCTCTTTGGTCGCTCCGCTCATCAGAATGACAATGTGTTCTTGCGGTTCGGTTGTCACTCTTGAGCTATGAGGGTTTCATTCTCTAGATTCGGCTCCCAATCGTTCCAGAATCTGGGTCTGGCTAAGCCCCTTAACGGCGATGACCTTTTTCCGGCTGGTCAGCCCCTTCTCTATGGCAATGCTGCTTTTGCTAATGCCAAGTAGCTGGCTAAGGAAGTCGATAAGCTCCTTGTTGGCCTTGCCCCTCACCGGCGGCGCCGCGACCTTCACCCGCAGCACACCATCCTCAAATCCAAGCGCCTCATTTCGCTTGGCGTTGGGCTGGATCTGAACAGTGATATTTGTTTGGTTCTGACTCAAATCTTATGATACCCCAGAGTGCAGATCGGAGAGATGGAGTGTTTTTATCATATCATAGAATTCGATGTTATCCTTACCTGTCAGGCCCGAGCCAGTATTTACCGCCCTGGTGGGCGTGTCGCCGCCGAACACTATTTGTTTTGGCCCTTCATCAGCCCCCGGATGAAGGCTACATGTCCCACGTGCTGGCATACCTCGGGGATGAGGTGGGCGATCATGTCGCCGACGGTCGTCTCGCCGAGAATGCGGGACTTCACCTCAAGGTCGAAGGTAGCCGGCTCGGCACGCTGAAGGTAGTCCACCGTTCTGGCTCGAACCGCCGCTACATACTCAAGCAGGTCGCGGAGCCGTACATGCGGGAAGCTGGCCACTTCGTCGGTGGTGTAGCCCCAGCCGGTAACCCGGGGGTCATCGGGCAGGCTTAGCTTCTCATGCCACCTCTCCGCCTCCCACACCTGGGGCACGCGCTGGAACATGTACTGGAAGAACCAGTCCTCTATACGGGCCATATGCCACAGATTGAAGGCGATGTGGTTGGCCCCTGGCTGAGGCTGCCACAGGATCTCCTCATCACTCAAGCCGTCCACGGCCTGCATCAGGGCTGCATGGGCATCGTTGAAGCTACGCAGGGCGAAGTCCTTTACCTCCATTTGTTCCTCCCGTTTCGATATTGGCTTTACTTGGATATCTGTTCTCGCCTGACGAGCTTTTCAGTCGCACCGCCTACTCGTCGAAACCGAGCCAGTATTTGCCGTCAGGGGTCACATACTCTAGCTTAGTTTCCTGATGAGGTCTTCTTTAGAGATATTATTCCAAAGGCTTATTCTGTTGAGGGTGTCGTTCAAGGTTCATTTAGCTAAAACCCTGTGTGCCGGAATGGTAATAGTGTGCTCGCCTAGAGGTGTGTCTTTCCTTAGCCGAATATGGCTACCTCGTTGTCTAACAACCTCGTAGCCTAAAGATTGAAGGAGCCCAAGCACATCGCTGCCGCTAACCTGTGGAAGCTTCGGCATCTGCCAAAATCACCTCGGACAGAGTCAGGATGGTAATGGGCTGTCTTGTTTCACCGTAGTGAACGGATACTGCCTCCTTGATATTCTCGTATAGTTCATCCAAGGTGGTACCCTGTGTAAATACATCCACCCCTATCCCGCGAGCACACCAAAATTCACCGTCGAAGTAGGTTTCGATCTTAACTAGCACCTTTCCACCTCCTCTAGGGAATCTCGGTTTATTATACCAGAAAGCTTAAATGCTACGTTTCCTACCCCTCAAAGCCGAGCCGGTATTTGCCGCCGGGGGGCAGGACGTCGAGCGGCTCGCCAGAAAGCTTCTTCTCCAGGGTAACATTTAGCTCAGCCAGCGGCACCCGGATTTGCTTCATGCTGTCGCGTTCGCGGATGGTGACGGCGTTGTCCTCCAGCGAGTCGAAGTCGATGGTGACGCAGAACGGGGTGCCGATCTCGTCCTGCCGGCGGTAGCGGCGGCCGATGCTCTGGGCATCGTCATACTGCGTCATGAAGCATTTGCGCACCTCGGCATAGACATCCCTTGCCATAGGCACCAGAGCCTCGTTTCGGCTCAGGGGGAGGATGGCGACCTTGATCGGGGCCAGGTCGGGATGGAGGCGCAATAAGACCCTTATCTCGTCCTTGTCGGGCTCCTCAGTGTAGGCGTCGATGAGCAAGGCGAGCATCGAGCGGTCTACTCCCGCTGAGGGCTCGATGACATAGGGGAGATAGCGCTCGCCGCTGTCGGGGTCATAATAGCTCAAATCCTTGCCGCTGTATTGGGCATGCTGGGTCAGGTCGAAATCGCCCCTGTTGGCGATACCCTCAAGCTCGGACCAGCCCATGGGGAAGAGGTAGTCGATGTCATAGCAGGAGCGGGCGTAGTGAGCAAGCTCGTCCTTGGCATGCTCTCTAAGGCGAAGGTTCTCCTTCTTGATGCCCAATTTGACATACCAATTAAGACGCTCCTCAAGCCAGTATTGAAGCCACTGCTCATCGGTTCCAGGTTTGACAAAGAACTCGACCTCCATCATCTCGAACTCGCGGCTTCTAAATGTGAAATTGCCGGTGGTGATCTCATTTCTAAACGCCTTGCCTATCTGGGCAATGCCGAAGGGCAGCTTCTTGCGCGCCGTGTTCATTACGTTGGCGAAGTTGAGGAAGATGCCCTGGGCCGTCTCAGGGCGCAGGTAGACGGTCGCCGCCTCATCCTCCACCGGGCCGAAGAATGTCTTGAACATGAGGTTAAACATGCGCGGCTCGGCTAATTCACCGCCGCATTCGGGGCATCTGTTTTCCTTCAAATCATCGGCGCGCCACCTGAGGTTGCACTGCTTGCACTCCACCAGCGGGTCGGAGAAGCCCTGAACATGACCGCTGGCGACCCATGTTTCCGGGTGCATGATGATGCTTGAATCAAGTCCCACCATATCGTCTCTTTCCTGGACCATAGAGCGCCACCAGGCCGACTTGACATTGTTCTTCAATTCGACTCCTAGAGGGCCGTAATCCCAGCAGGCGGACAGGCCGCCATAGATCTCGCTCGATTGAAAGATAATGCCTCTCCGCTTGCACAGGGATACTATCTTTTCCATGTCTACTTTCAATATGTGCCTCCGAGTAAGAACAGCTTAGCAAAACTTACCAGTTTTGGGTTCAGATGTAAAGGTGTGCACTTGCCCGGCAAGCGCTTATTTTCCCCACCCGTCCACCCTTTGGGAGGTATTACTGGGGGACAACCCCCGGGCCTCCACCAGAGGGAGGGCCCTCTGGACTCCCTTTTCTGCTTTCTTCCAGCACTCCCAATTTCTGTAGTTGCTTGATTCATCAGGCGCAATTAGCCCAATCAATTGGGCAACTACACTTAGGTCGTTGCCAAAGAGATACGCTGCTATTCCCTCCCGCCAGGTGAGGGGCGGCTTGTTTTCCTACCCACCCGCCCCGTGGCGTGTTATTGACAGACACTTCCGGGTCACGGGCACAAGTGGGCTGTGCAAAGCACAGCATGTACTGATGGCGAAGTGTCACCTGTTGGCGTGTGCGAAGGTTGACAGGGGGGCGTGAATAACGAACAATAGGGCCATGATTTTGAAAAAGCTGGAAGTGGGACCCTTTGCCTCTAACTGCTACATCGTGGGCTCGGAGGCGGCAAAGGAGGGGATGATTATCGACCCCGGCGCTGAGGCTGAGGCCATACTGGATACTGTGAGCCAGCTTGGGCTTACTATAAAGCTCATCGTTGCCACCCACAGCCATGTTGACCACATCATGGCGCTTCGGCAGGTAAAAGAGGCTACCGGGGCACCTTTTGCCATACATGAGGCTGAGTCCAGTGGCAAGTTGATGCAGGGAATGGCGAAAATGATGAGCATGGCGACGGGGGGCTCGGGCGAGCCACCTCCCAAGCCAGACAAGCTACTGAAAGATGGCGATTATATAGATATTGGCGACCTCAGCTTCAGGGTTCTGCATACACCAGGACATAGCACTGGAGGCATATCTATCTACGGGCATGGAGTGGTGTTCAGTGGGGATACCCTGTTCAATTTCGGCATTGGCAGGACGGACTTCCCTGGCTGCAGCCATCAAGTCCTCATCGACAGCATCAAGAACAAGCTAATGATATTGCCAGATGAAACTGTC
>DAOUVR010000073.1 GCA_030667555.1 Dehalococcoidia bacterium | reverse complement strand
TCCACCAGTGTGACATCTTGCCCCCGAACCTCTATTACCCCGTAGCCGGTGGTTGTTAGTCCTGGGTCGATCCCCACGATCCTCACCTGCTCACCCCCAGAGATTTGTAGTACGGCACTGTTTTCTGAACTCCTTCTTCTAATGAGAGCTTGGGGCTCCAACCTAGCTCCTTTTTCGCCTTGTCACAGTTGAGGTAAATCCTCTGAATCTCCCCCTGGCGGACAGGGGTATAGAGAGGAGTGTCCTTATATCCCAGTGCCTGAGCCACTGCATCGAATATCTCCTGGTCAGATGTTTCCACCCCTGTGCCGATATTATAAATAGAATTGCTCCCACGCTCCATGGCTGGAAGGTGGGCTGCCACTATATCCGATACATGAGTGTAGTCCCGGGTCTTATCTCCAGGGCCAAAAATGGTGGGACGCTCACCAAGAAGCATCTGCCGGGCAAAGATGGCGATAACTCCAGCCTCACCCTCCGGGTTCTGCCTCGGGCCGTAAACATTAGGGTATCTGAGTGCCACATAATTCAGCCCATATTGGATATATGAATGGAGGTAGTGTTCTACGGTGTGTTTTGAAACCCCGTATTGCGAGACGGGATTTATCGGGTGGCTTTCGTCCACCGGCAGGTATTGAGGCTCGCCATATACTGCCCCGCCAGACGAGGCGTAGATAAGCTTCTTAACACCGTGGCGCACCGAGTTAACTATTACATTGAGGCTGCCAAGGATGTTTACCTGGGCATCAAACTGGGGCTCATCAACCGACCTTCTGAGATTCACCTGGGCGGCATGGTGGCTAACTATGTCTGGCATTTCCCGCTCAAAGACCTGCATTAGCCCTGAATCAGTAATACTCATCTGATAAAGCTTAGCCTTGGGATTGACATTATCTTTGAGTCCGGTTGATAGGTTATCGACTACTACCACCTCATCTCCCCTTTCAATCAGGGCGTCAACGATGTGGGAGCCAATAAAACCTGCTCCACCTGTAACCAGGATCTTCAATTGTATTCCCCCCTGAGCCTATCCAAAAACCGTGGGTATGTAGGAGCATATGCATCTATTATGCCTGGAGTAGATGATCTTGGCTACCCTGTTTGGATAATTTTTAGACTTCCCCTAAATGTAAAAAGGCGACGCCAAGGGCCCAAATACTTCAGACCCTTGAGGATCGCATCACCGTGCCAGTCGAAGGAAAGCTCCGGCGATCTTAGCAGGGATTCGTGGACTCCAGTTGATTCGATGATACTGAATATAATGTCTATCTGCCAGTTGGCAAGCCTTTCATGAAGATGGCGAGCACGATGGCCTATCCTCAACTCCCTTCCAAGCTTTCTCCGCCACGCTTTTTCATAGCCGGAAAAGAGCCTCTCCGAGAAGTCGTTTGTCGATAGCGCCTGATCCAGGGTTTCGGCTGCTATTTCGGCGCAGAGAAGCCCGTAGTATACCCCGCCGCCCGTGGTTGGTTTCACCTGCCCGGCGGCATCCCCTACCACGAGCACCCTCTCCATATAGGTTCTCTTTAGAGGCCTTAGCGGAACGCCCCCATAGGTAGGCGTCGCCTCCAGTGATGCTATCTTATTCTGGCGAAAAAGTGTGCTCAAAAGGTCCCCTAAATGCCTGGCAGTATTTTTTCGAGAAAAAAGCCCAACAAGCGCTTTGTGCTTGGAGGTGGGTACAAGCCAGGCAAAAAAGCCAGGAGCCAACTTCTGATCAAAGTAGACCTCTATCTCATTAACGCCATCAATGTCTACCTCAACTTGGGCTCCTATGATAATGTCGTCGATGCTGCCCAACCCCAGTTTCTGAGGGATTTTAGTACCGAATCCGGTGGCAATGACCGCAGTCTTGGCTTTGAAGGTTTCCTGTTCCTCAGTTTCCAGCATGACGCCATCATCTAGAACTACGACATTATTTACTCTATTGCCCAGATGATACTGCGCTCCCTGCTCTCGGGCTTTCTCCGCCAGCCCCAGGTCAAAGGCAGCGCGGTTGATAATGTATGCCTGAACGCTGTCCCTGTGTAGCCTTATCTCCTTCCCTGAGGGGCTGAACAGCTTGGCAGAGCTGGTTGTACTTAAAACCGTGCCATCAAAAAAGGGGAATCGCTCAAAGCACTCTGCTCCGATGATGCCGGTACACTGAACTGGCTCGCCGATCTTCTCGTGCTCCTCAAGAACCGCTACCTTATATCCCAAGCTAGCCAGCCTGTAGGCCATATAACTGCCAGCAACGCCGGCGCCAGCAACTGCGATATCGTACAACTCAGAGCCTTCCTTTACATAAAAGCAGTCCACTATGGGATCGTGTTTGCATGAGAGCTTCAGCTACTGTCCGCTGAACTCCTTAAGAACCAGAACACCATTCGTGCCACCAAAGCCGAAGGAGTTGGAAATGGCAATATTTACCTTGGCTTTCCTTGCTGTGTTAGCAACGATGTGCAGGTCGCATTGAGGGTCAGGCGTTTCATAATTGATGGTAGGAGGAATGACCCCATCTCGCATGGTGAGAGCGGTGAAGATTGCTTCTACCGCACCTGATCCACCCATAAGATGTCCTATCATAGATTTATTAGAGCTAACGGGAACCACCTTGCCATATTCTCCAAAGGCTGTCTTTATGGCCATGGTCTCAGAGAGGTCATTTACAATGGTAGAAGTTCCGTGAGCATTGATATAATCAACCTGGTTGCAGGAGATCCCAGCATCAGCGAGGGCCATCTTCATACAGCGGGCTGCTCCATCTCCTTGGGGGTCGGTGGAGACTATATGGTAGGCGTCATTTGTTATGCCGTAACCTGTCACCTCGGCATAGATCTTGGCTCCCCGCCTAAGTGCCATTTCAAGCTCCTCCAATATGACGATGCCTGCCCCCTCGCCAGGGGCGAAGCCATCACGGTCTTTATCGAAAGGGCGACTTGCCCTCTCCGGCTCATTGTTTCTGGGAGAGGTGACTTTTAGTGCGTCAAACCCAGCACAAATCAAAGGGGTAATGGCCGCCTCAGCTCCACCTGCGAGCATAAAATCGGTGCGCCCCTGCTGAATCATCTTAAAAGCATCACCGATGGCGTGTGTCCCTGTGGCGCAGGCAGTTACGGGGCAGATGAGCGGTCCCTTGATGCCAAATGCAATAGCGATCTGACAACCTGCCATATTAGCGATAAAACCAGGGACAAAGAAAGGGGAGATCTTATCCTGCATGCCCTCAAGTAGGAGCTGCTGATTATATTCCATGGTTTGCATTCCTTGCAGCGCACTACCTACAATAAGACCGGCCCTATCCTCATCTACAGAAGTGATGTCGAATTTGGAGTCCTCCATCGCCATCCGGGCTGCGGCTATAGCGTACTGAATGAAGAGGTCCATAGTCCTTATTTGCTTCTTTTCCATGAAATCATCGGGGTTAAAGCCTTTCACCTCGGCGGCGATCTGGCATCGATGATTCTTGGCATCAAATCTGGTAATCATTCCAACAGCCGATATCCCCTGGCATAAGTCTTGCCAACTCTTTTCCACCCCTATCCCCAGGGGGGTTACTGCCCCTACACCGGTTATCACTACTCTTCTCATACCTTCTTGACTTCCTCCTTTCGAATCTTGCCCGAGGGGGGACCCTGGCATGTAGTCTACAAAGGCAAGATCCTTGGATGGTTTGTAGCTAGCTAGATACTGGCGACAAAATAATCCTGGTCTCAGTCGAAGTAGACTTATCGCCCCGCTTGAGAAGGATAAACGTTATGATAATTTCGCTATATAAAACACCGGGGCTCTCTATTGCCACTCCTTACCCTCAGTTGTATGCAGACATTTGCTAGTTTATTTGAGCTTCCGTCCACCTCCCAATAAGAAACGTTTCTATTTAGTCACGACGAGGATTTCCTTTGTTGGATAACTCCTCGCCTTTTCCCGCAATATCGCGATGAGAGTCGAAGCTATCTCCTCCCATATTGCGTCCTTGAGCTAGACGCTGTACTAAGGTATCATTCTCTAACAGATTATGTTCAAAGGCAGTGAAAAAGTCAACTCTAAAGCAGATATAAGCCACGGTAGGGTGAAACGGAACCCACCACCACGCTAGCTTCGGAAAATGAAAAATGGGTAGCACAGTTGCTGTGGAGACATTGGGCTGTCGGCTGAATCAGGCGGAGTCTGAGTCTATGGCAAGAGAGCTTGCCAGGGCGGGGTACCGCCTTGCTTCAGCTTTAGATGGCGCTGATATCTACATCCTCAATACCTGCACAGTAACCCATGTCGCCGATCGCAAGTCCCGCCATCTGTTGAGACTGGCGCGACGGAGAAATCCCGAGGCCCTCATCATCGCCATCGGCTGCTATCCCCAGAGAGCACCTGATGAGCTTGCCCGGGTGGAGGGGGTTGATATCGTTCTTGGCAATGGAGAAAAGGCTCGCATTCTCGATATTATAGAAGATAGAGGCATGATTGACAGAGAACCACCCGATAACACTGCGCCCACTCTTCGCACTCGTGGCATGGTGAAGGTCCAGGAAGGGTGCAACCAGTTCTGCTCCTATTGCATTGTGCCATTTGTCCGGGGCAGGGAACACAGCGAACCCATTGAAGAGGTAGTGAACGAGGTCAAAGAGAGAATTAGTGCAGGCTATCAGGAGGTGACGCTGACAGGAACCCAAATCGGGGCCTACAAGCCCAGCCTGGAGATGCTCGTCCGGCGCATCCTTGATGAGACCGATATTGGACGACTGCGTCTGTCTTCTCTTAGACCTCAAGACCTTACTCCACAGCTTATCGCCCTATGGGATGATGACAGGCTTTGCCCCCACTTGCATCTCTCCCTCCAGAGTGGGAGCGACTCGGTGCTTGGAAGAATGCTGCGACAATACTCAGCCGCTGATTACGAGAAGGCAGTAGCTAGAGTTAGGGAGGCCGTGCCAGATGGTGCTATCACCACGGACATTATGGTGGGCTTCCCCGGAGAAACGGATGAGGAATTTGAGGAGAGCCACCGCTTCTGTCAGATGATGGGGTTTGCCAATATCCACGTCTTCTCCTACTCGGAGAGGCCGGGTACCCTCGCTGCTGAGATGCCGCAACAGGTTGCAGAGAAGGTAAAAAGTGTGAGAAGCAAGGGGGTGCTTGAGTTGGCAAAGGAGTCGGCGTCTCGGTATCGTGAGTGGTTCTTGGGGCGAAGCATGACGGTGCTCTGGGAGAGGGAGGTGGAGAGGGGGGTCTGGGTTGGACTCACTGAGAACTATATCAGAGTATTTGCCCGGAGCGAGGAACCCTTGAAGAACAAGTTTACTCCAGCCAAATTGGTAGGCTGGCACAATAATGATCTGTGGGCTGTTCCCCTATTCTCCTGACATCGAGAAAGGGTTTCGGTTGTAATAGAGATTCCACTTCGCTGCTGGATAGTATTATCCCCTTTCGCGTCCTTTCCTGAGTTGTGCCTACATTGTTTATGATGCACAAACCCATAATGGTGTCTAGCTATTTCTCCTCTTCCTTCAATTTTGCTAGGTAAATGGTGGTGGTCTCTTCGATTCTGCCGTATTTCAGCACCTGGTTGATTAGATCTTCGCTCCATAGGCTATTCTCAATCACTCGAGTAAGCGACGTCGTATCAAGCTGCGATACCTCTATCCACATGCCCGCCTGCTTTATTGCGTCATCCAGTTCCCTGCGCTCGCTCTCACTCTTTCCAGGGAACTTCAGCTTCTCGTCAAATTTAACCCTGACCTTGCGGTCGCTGCCCTTGATTACCTCCACCTCTTCCCGTCTGGCATAGTCGAGAATCGCCTCTTTCACTTTGTCCATCTCTTCGCCTATTTCCGATGCCTCTTCTCTGAGCTGGGCATACTTGTTTACCAATACAACCCCGGGTTCATTGAGGTATTCATTAGCCGGCAGGGCTTCCACCTTGATGAAGTGCTTCCGCAGCGGACACAGGTCG
>DAOUVR010000136.1 GCA_030667555.1 Dehalococcoidia bacterium | reverse complement strand
GTAGCTGGCCCTCTCCAGCGAGAGAATGCCTTCTGACAGGGCAAACCTTGGCCACAGTGTTTCCATGGCTCCAAAGCAAAGCATATCGCCGGTTACACCAATGCCCAGCAACCACAGAGCTTTATGCTTTAAAACAGCCTTAACAGGAGACGACTCACTGGCCTCAATTGCCGTATCCAAGACGGGGGACGGGTTCTCGCGCCCCAGGATCATCCAGACGATGAGAGTAAGTGCCGAAATAACTCCAAACAGATAAATGGCGTTTCTCCATCCGTTGAGCGCCTCTATGAGGTCGCCGGTAACGAATATGACCGTAGCCCCAGCTGCTCCCATGCCTAAAGTTAGCACGGTGTTCACCATGGTGATTTTGTTCGCGGGGAACCATTGCCGGATGAGTTGTGGTCGGGCGGGAATGCGGGCCAGAGTAATAGCTAGAAAGGCAACGCGGGCTACGAGGAGGATCCAGTAGTTAGGAGCCCAGCCCTGGAGGAAGAGCAGGGGCACACCGACAAGGGTGGACAAAGCAACTAGTTTCTTGGGACGGTAGCGGGCTAACAAGGATGCAAAGGGTATCGCGAGTAAGGCAGGCACCATCCAGTTGGACGAGCCCAGCCATCCCGCCTGGCTGAGGCTCATCCCCAGTTCATCGCTCATCGGGGGTAAGAAGACGCCCAGGGAAAACATAATGGCGTGCACCATGGAATCGACACCCAGAAACGCCCCTATTACTACCCACCCGTAGTTCCGCTTCCTTCCTGCGGGGCCTTCCACGGTGTTAGCGTTCAGGTGAGAATCAGCAGCTATCTTCTTAACCTCGTCTGGCCAGATTGTGGGGGGTTGGAGCAGGGCAAGGATATATTATCCTCGACTTCTCCTATCAACTATTGCGACTACGATACAGCCCCTGCACCCAGGCTGTCAAGGTAAGAGTGAAGCCCAATATATCTGGAGAGTCTGAATTCGTTCGGATAGATTAGTGACATGTTCTCGTCGTTGCGCGACTTGTCCCGCAGGGATTGAGGAAATCCTCCCTCCCCTCGCCAGAGGCGAGTCGCCTTTGGCTCAGAATAACAGAAAGGGCCATGGCCTACCGTAGCGTCGCCACTCTGTGGCGATGAATTGAAGGGGACTAGGAATAAAAAAGTATGGTGGGTGGAATGAGATGGAACCCACCTTGCCACATGAGATGTAAACTGTGGGTTTCGCCCTTCCGCTGAAGGGCTGCACCCACCCTACTATGCGGAGTCTGTCCAAGAATGTAGTTGCCCAATTCATTGGGCAGATGGGCCTGATGAATCAGGCAACTACTGTATAGGGTTGTGTCCCCTTAACGAGTATATTAGCTTGACAACTGTAAAGGGTGTCTCTACCATTGCCTCAAGAGTGGAAAGACCTCGTGCCAACCACAGGCTAATTGATATTTCTGATCTTTTTAAAGCATATGATTCAAATCGAGTATCACTTCCAGAAGCGCATAAGGACAAGGGCGAAAATCGATTGCCGAGGGGTGTGCCATGTTTGACCGGAGCGAGTTGGAGCAGATAAATAAGCGCGATGCCGAATGGGAGAGGAAGGCATCGCAATCGGAGGAAAGACAAAACCGCTTTGCCACCACATCTGGAATACCCGTTAAACGGCTTTATACGCCGGCAGACATCGCCGGGATGGACTACTTAGCGAACGTGGGCTTTCCCGGCGAATATCCCTTCGTTCGCGGTATTCATCCTACGGGGCATAGAGGGCGGCTGTGGACCATGCGCATGTTCGCTGGTTTCGGCACCGCCGAGGAGACCAATCAACGCTTCAAGTATCTCCTCGAACATGGCGAAACGGGCTTAAGCGTCGCCTTTGATATGCCGACCCTGATGGGCTACGACACCGATGCCCCTGAGGCAAGTGGTGAGTTTGGCAAGTGCGGTGTGGCTATCTCATCCCTTGCCGATATGGAGGTGCTTTTCGATGGTATCCCCATAGACCAGGTGACCACATCGATGACCATCAACAGCCCGGCGGCGGTGATCTGGGCCATGTACATTGCTGCCGCTGAGAAGCGTGGCATCCCTATGGAGAGTCTGGGGGGTACACTTCAAAATGATATCCTCAAGGAATACATTGCCCAGAACGAATATCTCTTTCCACCCCAGCCTTCTATGCGTCTCGTTGTAGATACCTTCGAGTTCGGCACCAAACACCTCCCACGGTGGAATACCATCAGCATCAGCGGCTATCATATTCGTGAGGCTGGGGCTACCGCCGCTCAGGAACTGGCCTTCACTTTGGCCGATGGCCTGACCTATGTACAGTCAGGTGTAGAACGAGGCTTGAAGGTAGATGATTTCGCCCCCAGGCTGAGCTTCTTCTTCAACGCACATAATGACTTTTTCGAAGAGATTGCCAAGTTCCGTGCTGCCCGCCGCATCTGGGCTCGGGAGATGAGAAGCAGATATGACCCCAAGGATGAGCGTTCTCTGTGGCTCCGTTTTCATACGCAAACCGCAGGCTGCACTCTGACTGCCCAACAGCCACAGAACAACAGCGTGCGTGTCGCCCTTCAAGCTCTAGCCGCAGTATTAGGCGGCACCCAGTCTCTGCATACCAACGCTTTGGATGAGGCCTGGGCTCTGCCCTCAGATAGGGCTGCTCTCATCGCTCTCCGGACGCAGCAAATCATTGCTCATGAGACTGGGGTGGCGAGCACCGTCGACCCCCTGGGGGGCAGCTTTATGATGGAGGCTCTGACCAATGAGATGGAGGAGGCTTGCTACGGTTACTTCCGAAAGATAGATGCCCTGGGGGGCGTCATCCCCGCTATAGAAAAGGGGTTCTTCCAGCGTGAAATCGCCGAGGCTGCCTATCGCTATCAGCAAGAGATCGAGAACAAAGAGCGCATCTTGGTCGGAGTCAACGATTACGTTATCGATGAAACTCTGGCTATCCCCGTTCTGGAGATGGACACCGAGGGCGAAAGAAGGCATCTGAAGCGTCTAAATCAGGTGCGCCGCCAGCGGGATTGCCATGATGTGGCGCAACGGCTCACCGAGCTTCGCCGTGCTGCCGAGGGTATGGAGAATCTCATGCCCTATATCATGGAGGCGGTGCGTTCCTATACCACGCTGGGCGAGATATGTGACGTGTTCCGCGAGGTATTCGGGGTTTACCGCCCGGCGGAGGTCCTGTGATTTGGAAGAGAAAATTCACTCCCTCTTCTGTCCATTGAAAGGCAAGAAAATAGGGGGAGTGTAGATGGCACTTCACTGCACCACGTGTCATTGCGAGGCTTGTCCCGAACGAAGTGAGGGAACTTGACGAAGCAATCTTGAGAGGGATTGGGAAGACATGAGATTGCTTCGCTTCGCTCGCAATGACAAAAATGGCTGTGGCCAGGAGTTGGGGATATCCCCCAGAACAGTCCCAAGGTGGGTGGTACAACATCGTATTGCCTCGAATGGCAATTGCAAAGGGGCTTCGCCTCATAATGAAAGCGGGGCGTCGGGGATAAATTTTTCAATTGTATGCTGTTTGGAAATCGGGGGTAGGTTGGAGCATCTGCTCCAACCACGCCTAGAGCGCCCCGATATAATCGGGGTAGGCTACCATGTTATCATAGTCGCCTGATAAATCAGGCAACTACAACAATTGCAGGCGGAGGGAAGTGCAATAAAGGGGTGTCCCCAGAAGTACGTATCAGGGGGTGGTTGG
>DAOUVR010000152.1 GCA_030667555.1 Dehalococcoidia bacterium | reverse complement strand
CGATAGCTACATTCTCGCCAAGGAATGGCGGATAATGCTGAAAGGTAAGCATGGTATCGGCAAGCTCCTCCAGGCTATCCACCTTGATGACTCCCGTCTGCTTGAGCACTGCAGTCCAGATGGCATCCGATATGGCAAGAGAACCAGTATGAGAGTAGGCTGCCTCCGCCCCTGGTTCAGTCTTGCCCCCTTTCCAGATGATCATGGGCTTGTTCCTTGAGATCTCCTTGTCGAGTTCGAAGAATCTTCTCCCTTGCCTCATACCCTCCAAATAGGCTCCGATTATTTTGGTATCCGGGTCGACAGCGAGATACTCCAGATAATCTACACTATCGAGGTCACACCCGTTGCCAAAGCTAACCACCTTGCTAAAGTGAATCCAGCGCCTCAGCCCTATCCCTATCACCCTCCCCGCATGTCCACCACTCTGAGAGATAAAGCCCACCGATCCAGCTTCTCCCAATAACGGCGTAGGACCGTAGGGCATCAGGTGGGCCGGTGAGTATACGCCGATGCAATTGGGGCCGATTATGCGGAAGCCTCCCTCCCTTGCCTTCTTAACCACCTCCCTTTCCAATCGGCGACCTTCCTCCTCCCCTGTCTCAGAGAACCCAGCGGTAAAGAACTGAACCACCTTCACCCCCCTGGCGGCGCAATCATCCAGCACATCAAGAACATGCTGCGCCGGAATGCAAACGATCACATACTCAACGGGGCCAGGGATATCCTTTACAGTTGGATAGGCCTTGAGACCCATTATTTCACCATCGCTGGGATTGACTGGATAGAGATTGCCTTTGAAACCTGCTTTGATCAGAGCTTCAAGGTATCTGTTGCCGAAGTTGGCTGGGTTGGGCGAAGCGCCCACCACAGCGATGGATTTGGGATAAAAGACGGGCTCGAATTCTCGAAGCTTGTCTCGATTCAGAGGTGCCTCCTTTTTTCCAACACCGGGATTCTGATCCTCAACTCGTCTCGGACTCCTTCTGCCATCCCGGTGCCGTTGATGAGCCTTGCCGAAGCGCGCTTTTTGCCTTAATCGCCTTTCTCAGCAAGTTCAGCACGAGTGGGGAAAATGCCGCAACTCTGCGCTTCGTCGCAGTATCCGAGGCGGTAACATTTAGGTTTGAGCTCGGCCCCAAGGCGGGGGGCTACCTTCTCAACCTCAGCTTAGATATGCTCGAACAGCTCAACAATCTCCCACTGCGCCCTGAGGCAAAGCCTCAATGAGCAAGCATGAATCAACTCCCTAGCATTCATGGTCATCACTAGCCTGGTCTCAGCGGCGTTAGGAAGTACGTAGCGGGCATACTCTGCCGGGATGCCCGCATCGAGCATTTCAAGATAGAGGCGATGGGCAGCGCGATACATCTGATGGTACTTCCCCTCCCATTCAGGCTTATCGTTAATGGTAGCAGGAGTGATATAGTTAAACTCCTTTAGCGAGACATACCTCTGACTCTGCTGGGTGTAGCTTGCCAGCCGATGGCGCACCAGTTGATGGCTGGTGACCCTGGAGATGCCCTCAATTGCGAATGTAAAGCTAGCGTGTTCGAATACCGAAAGATGGCCTGAAGAGAGAAGCTGGCTGATAAGACGTTACACTCTGTCAGGGGTTAGCTTTTCCAAAAGCTCGACGGCACTCACCGGAGAAGCAGAAACACGAGCAGCTGCTGCGATTGTTCGCTCAGGGTCGGGGGTATGACTGATTAATACGACGTTGACCATAGCCACTCAAGCCTCTGATTAGAGTAGCATTTTACCTTATAGTCTGAGGCAAGGCAACAATGTATACTCGTCTTTTCCCTTACCACGTACCCTTACACGTCTTTTGCGGAAACCCCAAGCCCCTTTCGTAGGAGCCTCTTCTGTAACTCCCCGCAGTATAATAATGTTGTTAAACCTTGCTCGAGCCCATATAATAAGGCGCAGGACAGTGACCTAAGTCTGAGAACGTAAATGCACTTTGTCGGCGTGGATATAATTGAGATCGAGCGTATCGAAGAAGCGGTGGCCCGCTGGGGTGAACGTTTCCTCAACCGAGTTTATACTGAAGCAGAGCTAGGCATATGTCGAGAGCGCGCTCCGGCACTGGCAGTACGCTTTGCCGCCAAAGAGGCGGTGATGAAGGCTTTAGGCACAGGAACAAATGGTGTTGGCTGGCGGGAAATCGAGGTGCTTTCAAACTCCGATGGCAAACCTCTTATCTATCTTTATGGGGGAGCCCAAAAAAAGGCCGATGAACTGGGCTTGGTGGACATAGACGTCAGCCTCTCCCATTCCAGAGAATACGCCGTCGCCTCAGTAGTGGGAGGAATAATTGAAGATAATCACCGTAAATGAGATGAAGGAGATCGAGCGCCGTGCTGCCGAGATCGGGCTTCCCTCCAACGTGCTCATGGAGAACGCCGGGCTCGTTATTGCCCAGAACGTGAAGGGATGGCTCGGCAACGTGGTACAGCAGCAGATTCTCGTCCTCGTCGGACCGGGCAATAATGGCGGGGATGGACTGGTCGCCGCTCGCCACCTCCACGACTGGGGAGCAAGAGTTCACATCCACCTTTGCACTGAGCGAAGCAATGATGACGCAAACTATGTCATAGTCAGGGAGAGAGGTATCCCCTGTACCACAGCTAGTGAAGATCAGGACTTGTCTAACCTAGATACCATACTTTCCTCAAGCGATGTGGTCATCGATGCTCTTTTCGGTACGGGGAAGCTGCGCCCTCTTGAAGGTGCCGTCAAGCAGACTCTGACCAGATTGAGTCAAGCTAAAGAGTTGAGGCCTGCTATAAAGGTTATCTCCCTGGATTTGCCTTCAGGGGTGGACGCCGACACTGGAGCCGCTGACCCTTCATGCGTTGCTGCCGATCTCACCATCACCCTCGCCTATCCAAAGCTGGGGCTTTTCTCATTCCCCGGTCGAGACCTGGTGGGGCAACTTGTCGTCGGCGACATTGGCATACCACCACACTTAGTCGATGATATAGCCAACGAGCTGATTACCGATGTTTATGTCAAGAAGATGCTCCCACAGCGACCGCGAAGCGCCCATAAAGGCACCTTCGGTCGGGTACTTGTTTGCGCGGGTTCTCTTAATTACATAGGTGCCGCTTATCTAGCCTGCGAGGGGGCGGTTCGCGTCGGTGCAGGGCTTGTTACACTTGCAGTTGCTCGCAGCCTCCAGCCCATTTTGGCAGCAAAGCTCACCGAGGTTACTTACGCACCCCTTCCCGAATCAGAGCCAGGCTTCATCGATAGCCAGGCATACGAGGTTCTCCATGAATGGCTTTCAGGCTATGACGTCCTGCTTATAGGGTGCGGATTGAGCCAGCATCCCTCTGTGAT
>DAOUVR010000078.1 GCA_030667555.1 Dehalococcoidia bacterium | reverse complement strand
TTCGTACCTGGAGAGCCTTGGGCTGGATTGGGTTGCGATGTGCAAGCTTAATACAGCGCTTATTTACACGTCCATTACCCCATATGGCCGCACCGGTCCGCGGGCCAATGTCAAGGGGGATGAACTGACAATCATCCACGCTGGAGGCTTGGGTAATTTGATGCCAACCCGCTCCGTCGATGTGGATCGCGCTCCAGTGAAGATGGGCGGCCATCCTGTTGGCTATCATGGCGGCATCACTGCAGCCTTCGCTACCATGAGCGCTCTTGTGGGCCGGATGAAAACCGGCTGTGGAAGAGCAATCGACATCTCCCTTCAAGAGGTGATCCTTGCCATGATACAGCCGAACGTGGCGGGCAATCGTTACCACGATAGCACCTGGAGTCGCGTTCCCGACCGACCGCCGGCAACGGGGAGAATGAAGTCCAGAGATGGTTACATCATCGTTGGTGCCCCTGAAGACCACCATTTCAGGGCTTTAATGGAATTGATGGGCGACCCCGAATGGGGTTCGGCCCCGGAGTGGAGCTCCATGGCTTACCGTATAAACCGCGTGATGGACATAGCTCCGATGATGGACGAATGGATGCTACAGCAAACGAATGAGGACGTGTATCATGCGGGGGCCAAGAAGCGCATCGCCATGGGGCCGATCAACTCAGCCAAAGACGTGATGAATAGCAGGCAATACGCTGCCAGGGGTTACTTCGTTGAGGTGGACCACCCTGAGGTCGGCAAATACAGATATGCCGGATGGCCATACCAGATGTCGGCAACGCCGCCACGGGTGGGGAGACCAGCTCCGCTGCTGGGACAGCATAACCAGGAGGTGTACTGCAACTGCCTGGGGTACTCACCAGAGGAGTTTGAGCATCTTCAGCGCACAGGTACGATATAGGTAAAAGGGGGAGAAAGGTGCAAGACAACGTACTTCCTCTGCAAGGTGTGCGAGTAGCCGATTTTTGCTGGGTGTGGATTGGGCCCTATTGCTGCAAGCTTCTCGCCATGCTTGGTGCCGAGGTAATCAAGGTCGAAGGCCACAAACGGACAGACCTGACGCGGCACAGCGTTATATGGCCGCTGCCCCATGCCAACACGACAGAGGTACCGTCAAATCAGGGAATGTCGTTTAACGCCCTCAATATGAACAAGAAGAGTCTGACTCTTGACTTGACTAAGCCCGAAGGTAGGGAGCTGGCGAAGCAGGTGGCGATACTGAGCGACGTTGTGGTGGACAACATGCGCGCCGGCTTCATGGAGAGAATTGGCCTTGGTTACGAAGAACTGCGGCAGATACGGCCTGACATCATCGTAGTCTCTTGCTCCAGCAGAGGCCAGAAGGGGCCCGAAAGCGGGTACGCGGGATACGCCACCATCCACCATGCCGTCGGCGGGGGATCCTACATTACCGGCTACCCAGACGATGCTCCGTGCCACAGCATTGCCGACCCAGACCTCATGAACGGTACCACCGCTGCCTACGCCATTCTTGTGGCTCTGTATCACCGTATGCGGACGGGGGAGGGACAGTTTATCGATTACTCCCAGTGCGAGGGCGTGACTTCCTATATCGGCGATCTACTGCTTGGCTATGAGATGAACTCGCAGATCCCTGAGCGAATGGGAAATGCCCACCTCGAGTATGCTCCTCACAACGTGTACCCCTGTTGGGGAGTAGACCGCTGGCTGGCGCTGGAGGTACACTCTGACGAGGAGTTCGCAACTCTTGCCGAGGTCATTGGTAGGCCCGAGTTAGCTAAGGACCCTCGCTTCGCCGACATGGCATCTCGCAAGAAGAATGAGTCGGAATTGGACCAAATCATTGAAGAGTGGACTCGGGCGCGGGATCGCGACTGGGTGGCAGACGAGTTCTGCCGGGCCGGGCTTGCCGCAGCGCCGTCGCGCGACGGAAGGGACCTCTACGCAGATCCACATCTGCAGGCCCGCAACGCCTTCGTGACTGTCGATCATCCTGAGATAGGTGAGCTGGAACTGGTGGGGGCTCCCTGGAAGACGAGTGAGTGTGCGATTGCTCTGCAGCGCGCCCCACTGCTGGGAGAGCACAATGACTATGTGTTGCGGGAACTCCTCGGTTTGAGCAAGGCGGAGGTGGCTGACCTCCGTAGCAACGAGGTTATCATGTAGCACAAGCTAGGTGGAATGGATACCCCACCTTATTCTCATCCAGTTTCCGTTGTTCTACCACCCTCTTTTGATGAAACCGCCAAAACCCTTCCAACTATCGCTGAAACCGCATAGATGGCCATTATATCCCCAGCAGCCTTAAGAGTGAGCCCTTAAGCTCCGCTCAGGACAGGCTTTTCGAACCGTTCGTGGTGAGCCCTTCGACAGGCTCAGGGTGAACGGAACAGAAGAGGGTAGCCTAGAGCATCGGCTCTAGGCTTGGTTGGAGCGGATGCTCCAACCTACCCGCAAGGCTATTGAAAGGCCCTTCGACAAGCTCAGGGCGAACAGAGTAAATCTATCTTGGAAGCAGAGAGAAAGCCCCACCTTCGTTGGGTGGGGCTTTTGTTGTTATGAAAGGCATTTTTCTAGTAGAATAGCGCAGATGATGGAAAAGGTGACGCCGCTCAGAAGCCAGTATCTCAGGATCAAGCGCAGGTACCCTGATGCTATCGTCTTCTTTCGCCTCGGCGACTTCTACGAGACATTTGATCAGGATGCTGAGGTTACATCCAGGGAGCTTGAGATCGTGCTAACCTCGAGGGAGATGGGTAAAGGTCAGCGTGTCCCACTGGCGGGGATTCCTTATCATGCCCTGGATAACTATCTAGCCAGGTTGATAAGTCGTGGTTACAAGGTTGCCATCTGCGAGCAACTGAGCGAGCCCAAAGGTCAAGGGCTGGTTGATAGAGACGTAATTCGTGTAGTGACTCCGGGGACGGTTGTCGAGCCGGGGTTGCTGGAGGGGAAGGCAAACAATTATCTTGCAGCTCTGGTTGTTGACAGGGAGCAGGCAGGCATCGCGTATGTTGACATAACAACGAGCGAGTTCCAAACCACCCAGCTTACCCGTGAAAACGTCCCGTCTGAACTGGAGCGCCTCCGCGCCTCGGAGCTCATTGCTCCTCGCGGCTCCGATCTTGATGACCTCTCTGTGTCGGCGACTTTACTTGATGAGCAGTGGTTTGAATTGGAGACTGCCCGCGAGATACTACTGGGGCATTTTGGCACAGCTTCTTTGGAGGGGTACGGCTGCGCTCACCTGCCCCTGGCGATAAGGGCGGCTGGCGCCATTATCCATTACCTCAGCGAGACCCAAAAGGGGGTGCTGGGGCAGCTCACCAGGCTGGCCACATACTCCACCCAGTCCTTCATGACCCTTGACCCCCAGACGAGGCGCAATCTGGAGATTTCGCAGAGCATGCGCCTTGGCACTACTGCTGGTTCGCTTCTATCCATCATCGATCTCACCAAAACAGCAATGGGAGGGAGGCTGCTCAAGAAATGGTTAGGGCAGCCGTTACTTGACATAACAGAGTTAAGCAAACGGCACGATGCCGTAGCATGGTTTTATAGTAGTGCCCAGCGACGCACTAAGGCCATCGCCCTGCTAGGGCAGATCGCTGACCTGGAGAGAATCATCAACCGCGTGGGCAACGGCATCGCTACGCCCAGGGAGCTGGTTAGCCTGCACCGCAGCCTCGAGACAGTGTCTCAGCTAAGAGAGGCGATGGAGCAAAAAGAGGCCACTCCAATAGAATGGCTTTTGGAAGGCGTGAAACCCTGTCAGGATGTCGTCGCTCTAATCTCACAGGCCATCGCTGAGGAACCGCCTCAAGCTATTGGCGAAGGGGTAATTAAGCAAGGCTTCTCGGCGGAACTGGACGAGATAAGGTCATCTTCAAGAGATGCCCGGAAATACCTGGCGAATCTGGAACGACGGGAGAGGGAACGGACGGGGATCAAATCGCTAAAGGTTAGATACAACAAGGTATTTGGCTATTTTATCGAGGTCTCTAAGTCCAATCTTTCTCAGGTGCCTGCCGAGTACATCCGCAAGCAGACGCTGGTGGGGGCGGAGCGCTTCTTCACCCCGGAGCTTAAGGAATATGAGTCGCTTATACTCAATGCCCAGGATAGGGTCACTGAGCTTGAGGGAAGTCTATTCCGCCAGGTCTGCCACCAGGTTAGCTCTGCCGCTGAGCGCATCCTGGAGGTGGCTTGCGCTGTGGCCCAAATAGATGTCTTCTCGTCCCTCGCCGAGGCGGCGGTGCGCAACAACTATATGAGACCGAAGCTGAACACAGACGACGCCATCGTTATCCATGGCGGTCGCCATCCGGTTGTGGAGCAGGCGATGGGCGATGAACCCTTTGTTCCCAATGACACCCATCTGTCCAACAAGGATGCTCAGCTTATCATCCTCACCGGCCCCAATATGTCGGGGAAGTCGACCTACCTCAGGCAGGTGGCGCTCATTGTGCTCCTGGCGCAGATTGGAAGCTTTGTCCCCGCCGACTCAGCCCAGATTGGCATTGTTGACCGGATTTTCACCCGGGTCGGCGCTCAGGACGAGCTGGCTATGGGAAGGTCCACCTTCATGGTGGAGATGGAGGAGACGGCGAATATCCTCAACCATGCTACGCCCCGCTCACTGGTAATCCTCGATGAGATCGGGCGGGGGACCAGCACCTACGACGGCATATCGATCGCTCAAGCGGTGGCCGAATACATCCACAACCAGCCAAAGCTTGGGGCGAAGACCCTGTTTGCCACCCACTATCACGAGATGGTGAATATAGCGAGCTTCTTGCCCCGGGTGAAGAACTTTAATGTTGCCGTTGTCGAAGAGGGTGGCAAGGTAGTGTTCTTGCGCAAAATCATCCCCGGTGGTGCGGATAAGAGCTATGGCATTCATGTAGCGCAGCTTGCCGGGCTACCGCGCTCGGTGATTCACCGCGCTGAGGAAGTCTTGGTGGAGCTTGAGGATGGTCGGGGACAAAAGGCGAAGGCTAAGAAGAAAGAGCGTCGAGACGAGGCACCGCAGCTACCTCTCTTTTCGCAGCCATCGCCGATGTTGGACGAGTTGGCTCAACTGGACATCGATTCCATGACGCCGCTTGAGGCGCTCAACAAGCTCTACGAGCTAAAGCAGAAGGCGAAGGAGGGGTAGACTCCTACTTATAGTCCCAAACTGGCGAGAGGCAAAGGGTAGCCTACCTCGATATAATAGGGGTGCTCCAGGCATGGTGGGAGCGGATGCTCCCACCTACCCAATGAACGGGTGAGGTAATAACAAAGATAAAAGGAACAATAAAAGAGGCAAATACGGATGGTCGGTTGCCCACCAACGATTTATGAAAATAGATTGTCATTCTGAGGGAGTATAGCGACCGAAGAATCTCGTCAAGCAGATAATCAGAGATTCTTCACCGGAGCCTGCCCTGAGTGCCGTGAGATTCTTCGCTTCACTCAGAATGACAGGAAGGCGAAGGGGCTCAGAATGACAAGACGTAGGGGAGTAAATGTCTATCAAGATTCTGGAACCTGAAGTTGTATCCAAGATCGCTGCTGGTGAAGTGGTGGAGCGGCCGGCGTCGGTGGTCAAGGAGCTTGTCGAGAACTCGCTGGATGCGGGCGCTAGTCAGATCAGCGTTGAGGCGCGCGGCGGAGGTGTGAGCCTGATCCGGGTTATCGATAATGGCACCGGCATCCCTGCCGATGAGGTGGAGTTCGCCTTTCATCGCCATGCCACCAGCAAGATCGATAGCTTCAGCGACCTTGCTACCGTATCGAGCC
>DAOUVR010000140.1 GCA_030667555.1 Dehalococcoidia bacterium | reverse complement strand
TTGCTTAAGCGGCAGTCCGAGATGGCAAGAATGCTATCATGAATCACACCTACGGTGCTCAGAAGCGAGGCGGACCAAGCCAAGCCGATGTGATAATAAGCGGGGAGGAAATAGACTATCCCAAAGTGCTGGATGCCGACCTGCTTGGGATTTTCAGCGAAGCGGCTTTTGACGAATATCACCACCAGCTAGGCAATCACGGCCTTCTCATTTTCGACTGCTCACAAATCAAAAGGGCCGTTGCTAAGCATGATAGGATTATACCCATACCCTTTGCCGATATCTCCCACCAGGCCACAGGCAGCAGCCTCAGCGCGAACATGGTAGCACTGGGCTTCGTGGTTGAACTGACAAAGCTGGTATCCAGCAGAGTTCTCGCTAGCGCGGTGAGAAAGCATTCCCCAAAAGGCCGCCTTCAGGCCAATCAAACCGCCCTGGAAAAGGGCATCCAGATGGCCGAATCCATCAAGGACGGGCATGATTGGAATCATTGAGGACACATTCGCTATATTGCAGGGGAAATCCTTGCTCCCAGGATACATGTTGCTCGCAATATACCAGGTCACGCGGATTGCTGATGCACACATGGATTTCGGTCCCTATCCCTGGCCGATTTGGGAATGCCAAGCTTATGGAACAACGGCTGTTATTTGACTAAAAATAAAGGAGGAGAGAATGAGCGAAACACAAAAAGTAATGCTGGAGATAGAGAACGGCATAGCTACCATTACCCTGAACCGCCCCGAGGTGCTGAACGCCATGAATGCAGAGGTTTGGCAGGGGCTGGAAGACGCCGCCAATGCCATAGGGCGCAACCCCGAGGTACGGGTGGCAATCATCACCGGGGCTGGTGACCGCGCTTTTTCCTCTGGGCTTGATCTCAAGGCAGCGGCTCAAGGGACGGGGTTTCCCAGGCCTCCTACACGGCTGGGGACTGACTCCCTTACTGCTATTAAGCATTACATCACCGTGTGGGAGGAGTTGTCGGTACCGGTGATAGCTGCCATTCATGGCTACTGTATGGGAGGCGCGTGTCAACTGGTCCTGGCCTGTGATGTCAGGATCGCCTCTGAAGACGCCATATTTGCTATCCCTGAGGCTAAAGTGCTGGGAATCGTCCCCGATATAGGGGGAACTCAGAGGTTGCCCCGGTTGGTGGGGCCTAGCTATGCCAAGCTAATGCTAATGACCGGGCGGCGGATAGATGCCCGAGAGGCGTTGAGAATAGGTCTGGTGGACGAGGTTCATCCCAAGGGAAGTTACATGGCGGCAGCGAAAAGCCTGGCCGAGGAGATCGCTTCCATTAATCCCGATGCCGTCCAAGGGGTCAAGAGGGCGGTGAATGCGGCCATGTCATGCAGCCTTAGTGTGGGACTTGCTTTCGAGACAGCCACCGCCCTTAGCCTGCCTGGTCTGGACGAGAAGTTTCGCAAGGGCGCCACATCCTTCTCGGAAAAGGGTAGCAAGTAATTTGGTGTGATCAGCGTCTACGGGCAGTGAAGGCCATTGCTGCAGCTATGGTGGAAGTGCAAAATGAGCGATGACAAGGTCAGGGAAATCAAACCAAAGATAGCTGACCTGAAAGCTCGGTGGCCGGCTCACTCAGTGCCGATATCAATGTGGCAGGAACTGGAGGAACTGGAGGATGAGCTGGAGAAGGCAAAGAAGACGTAAATAAGACAATGATGTCTAGTCTGATGGCTCTGGGTATCCAAAATAATTGTTTTCATGTGTTGCAGCAGCAGTTAGGATATTAAACTGGACTAGTTGGAGGAGTAGATGAAGATATCGGTCTGTGGCAAAGGTGGCAGCGGTAAAAGTACCATAGTCACTCTGCTGGCGGGTGAAGCTCAGTCCAGAGGCTATAAGGTGCTGGTCGTCGACTCGGACGAGTCCAATGCAGGGCTTTTCCGGATTCTCGGCTTCAGTCAGCCGCCGGTCCCCCTGATGGAGATCGTCGGCGGTAAGAAGAAAATTATCAGCACACTGAGAGACCCTGCGTCAAGCGAGTTGGCGCCAAAGGCGATGGTGCTGACACAAGATCGCATCGCTATAGAAGATATTCCCTGGGAGAACATGGTTGAAAGGGACAACCTAAGGCTGGTATCGATAGGAAAGATACTTCAAGCTCTGGAGGGCTGTGCCTGCCCCTTCGGGGTGCTGAGCCGGGAATTCTTGAAGAGGCTCGATGAGGGGGATAACGGCCTAGTCATCGTCGACATGGAGGCTGGCGTGGAGCATTTTGGCCGGGGTGTGGAGGAAAGCGTGGACAGCGTGCTCATTGTGGTCGAACCTTCCTTCGAGTCTCTGGAACTGGCGGGGAGGATAAACAGCTTAGCTAATGGCACCGGTATTAAAAATGTATCGGCAATTCTCAACAAGGTTCCGTCGGATGATATAGCTTCAAGACTGGAAGGTGAGTTGGTCAAGCGGTCCATACGTGTGATAGGTTGCATACACCATGATTCAGAGCTGTTCGATTCCAGTCTGGAAGGTGGCACTCTCCGTGCCGGTGGAGCAGCAGAGGAAATCAGGGGCGTGTTGGACTCGATGCTATCAAAGCCAAACGGGTAGTGGGCGTTGGTGCAAGCTTGCAGCCAGTAGTAAAAGTGGGTATTCAAAGATGTGTTTGGCAACAGCTTATGTCGTCGGCGGAGGTGGGGAGCCAATACTGGAAGAAGTCTCCTATATGCAACTCGATGGTGATCATGTGCAAATAGTGAGCTTTTCAGGGGAGAAAAAGGTCATCAACGGCAGAGTAATCGAAGTGGATTTTTTCGCCGAGACACTGCTGCTGGAGCAGTATGATACCTCTACTGCCGAAGTGAGTCCAGAAAACGAAGAGTAAATACCAAACCCGATTGGGTGCCCCAAAATATCATGCGCTCAGGTCATGAGCTTCTAAATTCCAGAAGATGTCTCATATCCATTAAAAAGCGGCCGCAGCACGCTTGCGCACTTCGAAAGACCCGAAAAAACATATTGGGGATTAAGTGCTGGCGGCCTCTTCCCGCAGACGGCGCTCTTGCGCACACTCCAGCGGCTCACTCCTCATCAGGATACCGAAGCATTTGTTGCAGGATACGCACTTGGCAGGTCCCCCCTCGCCCTTTTGCCAGCGGTCTATCAAACCTGGTTCTCTGATGAGGGGGCGGCACATCGATATGAGGTCGGCGTCCCCACTGTCCACTACGCTCTGCGCCGTCTCCAGGCTGCGTATACCTCCAACTACCATTACCGGCACCTTGACCGCCTGTTTAACAGCAGCAGCTCTCTCTCGAAAGTATGCCTGCTCAGGGTCACCTTCTCGCGTTGTCTGTATAAACTGGCCAACACCCCCACTGACCTCTATGGCCTCGATGCCATTCTCAGCCATCTGGCGTGCTGTCTCCACACCTTCAGCCAGGGAAAGGCCTCCCTCAGTGTCATCTTGCACACCGAGCTTGACCATCAATGGAAAGTCGGCCCCTATCGCCTGGCGTACCCTTTTTGTCACCTCGAGATGAAACCTTCTTCTATTCTCGGCGCTGCCTCCCCACTTGTCGGTGCGAAGGTTGAACAACGGCGACAGGAACTGGCTCATCAGGTAGCCGTGGGCCCCGTGAAGCTGT
>DAOUVR010000067.1 GCA_030667555.1 Dehalococcoidia bacterium | reverse complement strand
CTGGTCTATACTACGGGATTTTCTGGATAAGTAGCGGCTTTAATGAGTACTTGGCAGTAGTGTGCTGGTGGCTTGCATTGATAAATGGCGTGCTAGCCGTGTTCAATATGATACCGGGTTTCCCTCTTGATGGCGGTAGAGTGTTCCGCTCCAGAGTCTGGCTGGTTACAGGGAACTATATGCGAGCGACACGGATTGCCACAATGGCTGGGCGTGGAGTTGCATATTTGTTTATTCTCGGTGGTATCGTGTTGCTTTTCCTCCCCCAGTGGCTCTTCAACGGGCTCTGGTTCCTCTTTCTCGGCTTTCTTCTGTACAGCGCTGCCACGACGAGCTATCGCCAGGCGGTTCTCCTCGATGCACTGAGAGGCTTCACTGCTCAAGATGTGATGACCAGGGATCCTCCCTTGGTTCCTCGCAATCTTACTATCAGGGAACTGATTCAAAGGCGTTTCCTCCCCACCTCAAGCCAATTCTTCCTGGTTGTCGAGGGAGAAAGTGTGGGAGGGTTACTGACTTTGCGACGGATAAAGGGAATACCCAAAGAGGAGTGGGACATTATCACCACAGGGCAGGCGATGACTCCAGTGGAGAAACTTAAGGTGGTTCGTCCCAGCGATGATGCTCTCGGGGTACTGCAGCGAATGGATGAGGAGAATTTGAATGAGATTGCTGTGGCTGGTGGTGGGAAGGTTATCGGGGTAGTTGTGCGTGAAAACCTGATTCGCTTTGCCCAGAGTCTCCAAGGACTAAGGAGGTAAATGTCACGCCTGCGCTAGCTCATGTATCCTCTCCGCCAGTTCGATTGTATCAAACCAGCCAGTGAGCGGCTGTTGTCACCTTGATGGTATCTCTCCCAGCCCGTAGCAGGCTCCCGCAAGGGAGCCACATACCGCTCCAGTGATGTAAGTGTCGTCTCGCTGTGGCGACGAATTACAGGGGGAAAATTCACCCTCACCCTTCGACAAGCACGGGACATGCCATACGCTCTGCAGTCAAATGTGAACATGTCCTCCCTCCCATGGAGGGAGTTAGAGGGAAGAGGAAAGCCTCACCTCCACCCTAACCCTCCCCCTCAAGGGGGAGAGGATTAAATTAACCAGCATAGGCTAAGCTTTTGGGTGAGCACCCCGATATGATCGGGGCAACTACAGGAATTGTGGGCGGGCAGGTGGGTCAACCTAACAGACACAAACAGGAAAGGGACAGGTGTCACTAATCAGATGAACGAGTAAAGCCCTTTGACAATCTGGAAAGCGTCAGATAGAATCGGATGGAAAAGGAAAGAGAGATTGTCCAGTAAATACGATGTCATAATTGTCGGTGGGGGGCCAGCGGGAATATTTGCTGCTCTAGGACTTAGTCAAACCTCGAACCTGAGTATCCTGCTGCTAGAGAAAGGCAAAGACATTGAGCGCCGCCATTGCCCGTCCATCGAGCAAGGTATTAGTTGTCCCCCGTGCTCCCCTTGCGACCTCGTTAGTGGGCTGGGGGGCGCCGGCGCCTTCAGCGATGGCAAATTGACTCTATCGCCTGATGTGGGTGGAAGACTAAAGGATTACCTTGGCCTTGAAAGAATTGAGGAACTCATCAGCTATATCGACAGTATCTACCTTAAGTTTAGCGGGGCCGACCAGGTCTATGGCACTGGGGAGGGGATAGAGGAGTTAGTGCGCCGAGCAAGCCTGGCGGATCTACGCCTCACCCCGATGAGGGTTCGCCATCTGGGGACAGAGCGCTGCCGTACTGTGCTGAAGCAGATGCGCGACTTGCTCTCCAGCAAGGTGGAAATAAGGCTGGGCACAGCGGCCAATACCATTCATACTGAGAATGGGATGGTCAAGGGAATTGAGACCGATGACGGCCAGCAGCTTGAGTGTCGCTACCTCATCATCGCCCCAGGCAGGGATGGGGCTGACTGGCTTGCCCAGGAAGCTGCTCGCCTCAAGCTCACTCTTAATACTAACCCCATCGACGTTGGTGTCAGGGTGGAGGTGGCAAAGGCAGTTCTTGAGGAGTTGACCAGCACTCTGTATGAGGGCAAGCTAGAGTACTACTCCAAGTCGTTCGACGACAAGGTTAGGACATTCTGCATGTGCCCAGCAGGTGAGGTGACCATGGAGTCCACTGGTGGGCGCGACTCGGTAATTACGGTAAACGGGCATAGCTACGCCGACCGCAAGACGAACAACACAAATTTTGCTCTCCTGGTGAGCACTACCTTCACTGAGCCCTATCGTGACCCCATTGCCTATGGCCGGTATCTAGCCCACCTTGCCAATATTCTGAGTGGTGGTGTGATTATACAGCGGCTCGGCGACCTGAAGCAGGGAAAACGCTCCACCGTGGCGCGAATTGAAAGAGGTATTGTCCAGCCGACGCTGAAGAGCGCTACCCCCGGTGACCTGAGCTTCGTACTTCCCTATCGCCATATGAAAAATATCATCGAGATGCTCGATGCCATGGACAAGCTGGCACCGGGTGTTGCCTCACGCCATACCCTTCTCTATGGTGTTGAGGTCAAGTTCTATTCTCTACGCCTTGCCCTTACCGAGAACCTGGAGTGCGAAGTGGCTAACATGTTTGCTGCGGGGGATGGGGCCGGGGTTACTCGTGGGCTAATCCAGGCATCGGCCTCCGGTGTGGTGGCAGCCAGGGAGATACTTAGGCGAGAGGGGAATCCCATTTCTTCTTAGCATGGTGAAGAAAGCCCACTTCATTGGCATCGACCTCACCTCATCACCCTCAAAGCCCACTGCCTGTGTGACGCTTAATGAAGAATTGCACCTTGTTTGGTTTGACTTCTTTTGCGGGGATGCCGATATCATCGAGGTTATAGAGCATCACCATCCTCGCCTTGTTGCCATCGATGCCCCCCTCAGCTTGCCGAGGGAGCTCTGCTGCTTGGAGAAGAGTTGCCCGTGCCAGCCACTGTCGCCTGTAAAAGGAAGGTTGTGCGAAAGGGAGCTATCTCGCCGCGGTATCTCTTGCTACTACACCACAAAGAGGTCGAGAATAAAGAACATGGTCTATCGGGCGATTAGTCTGAAGGAAGAGATAGCGGGCAGAGGTTACTATGTTATTGAGGTCTATCCCTATGCCACGAAGGTGCAGTTCTTCGGTAGGCATGTACTCCGGAAGACAACGCCTGCCGGCATCACTTTCCTTAGAGAGCGTATTGGCAGTCTCATGCCTTATCTTGGCCCATACCTGCCGAGGTTTAGTCACGACCTTTGTGATGCTCTTCTTGCTGCTTATACCGCTTATCTTTATAATGAGGAAAAGGTAGAGAACATTGGCGACATGGTGGAATGGGTCATCGTTATTCCGACCTAGATTCCTATCTTTCGTTGACCTTATTATGATTGGATCGAAATGGCACAAGTCATGACAAGATACAATTAGACACTAATATGCTGTAAAAATATACTAACTTGACTTTAGGTAACTTAAGTGATATAAAGAGCAGTAAAGTATAATAATAGTCTATAATGAGAGACGAGGTTTACTATCAATGAAGAGGAAGTTGAGGGATTAAATGAAAGCCATATCAGGGAAGAGAGTCTCCATAATTCTGCCTGCGCTAAACGAAGAGGACACCATCGGCAGGGTTATCGATGAAGTGCCAAAGGTTGACATGGAGGGGAAAGGGTATCAGGTTGAGATTGTAGTCGTTGATAACAATAGCACCGATAGGACAAGGGAAATCGCCGAGGCAAAGGGGGCAAAAGTCATCGTGGAGCCCGTAAAGGGGAAGGGGAGGGCTGTGAGGACGGCGTTTGAATCGGTCGATGGCGATTTCATGTTCATGCTTGATGCTGACTACACGTATCCTGCTACTTATATCCCTCAAATGTTAAAGATGTTAGAAGAGGGATGCGATGTGGTGATAGGCTCCCGGCTGAAGGGGCAAAGGGAAGAGGGGGCGATGAGAAGGTTAAATTTAGTAGGGAACCACTTGCTTGTTCTCATGGCCAACATCTTGTATGGAACAAGGGTAAGCGACCTCTGTACCGGCTACTGGGGTTTTAATGCGAAGGTCATCGATGACCTGAAGTTGGATGCCGTGGGGTTCGAGCTCGAGGCCAATATGTTTGTCGAAATAGCCAAGAAGGGTTACCGGATAGCGGAGGTGCCCATTTTCTATCGACGAAGGCCAACTCAGGCCAAGCTTGGCTCGCTGAAGGATGGCCTTAGAATTGGACGAACGCTGATGAAAAAGAGATTTCGATGAGGCTGGCATTCCTGGCTCCTGAATTCCTTCCTCCTATAGGAGGAGTAGGTATTTATTCTGTGCACCTAATAAAAGAACTCTCCCAGCACGAAGATATGGATATCCATGTCTTCGCCCCTACCAGAGGAAAGGACTACGACCCAGAGAAGGTTCTCAACTACTTTGGGCATCGGATCAAGCTTCACAACATCTCAAATGCAAACGATGACTTTGCCTATAATTTCACTTTTCAATACAGGGTATTCCGAGAGCTGCCCAGATATCATAGGCAGTATAAATATGACCTTATCCACGCCGCCAACGTGGTAAACATGCCGGACATCTATCTGAAGTTCAAACCGCTGGGCATCCCCTCATTGGCTACGGTTCACACGACTATCAGGGGTCAGGTGAGGGGTTTCTTGGACACCAGCAAGAACTTGCTGTCCCTAGCTCCCTCGGAGAGGTGGTCCCTGGTCACCTACCCTTACATTGCACTCATGCAGGCGATCTATCTAAGACAGACCAAGCACATAATCACGGTGTCCAACAGATTCGCCAAGATATTCCAGGAGGTGCACCACTATCGGGGGATCATCGAGCCGATACACAACGGAATTGATCTAAACATATTCGATTTTCAGCGAGTCAGTGACCCATATGAAAAGTTTCCTTACCTGAAAGGTAAGGGGCCAGTGGTGCTCTATACTGGGCGACTGGTAGCACGTAAAGGGCTTAACCTCTTTGTTGAGGCCATCAGCCAGCTAATGGATACTGAAGCCCACTTCGTTTTAGCTGGCAGGGGCTCGGAGAAGCTTCTATTCGATTTGCTCCAACGTTATCAAATACCCAAGGAAAGGTACACATATATTGGCTTTGTCGCCAATGATGAGCTCCCCTGGCTTTATAAGTTATCCTCGATACTTGTCCTTCCCTCATTCTACGAAAACCTGCCTATCAGCCTTCTTGAGGGCATGGCGATGAAGGTGCCTTGCATTGCCGCCGACGTGGGAGCGGTAAACGAGATCATCGAGCCAGACGAGAGTGGGTTATTATTTGAAGCCGGGGATGTTAACGCTTTGGTACGGCATATAAGACTGCTACTGCAAGACAGTGAGCAAAGGGCGAGACTTGCTGAGGCTGGCTTCCGCAGGGTGACCACCGAGTTTACCTCGACAATGATGGCGGACAAACACCGCCAGTTTTATGAGAAGGTGCTAGCCTCAGCATGAGATCGCAGGAGAAGAGATGAAAGTCCTCCTGGTTAATCCGCCGCGCTTTCGCGGGATCCCTGTAATCAGGGAGGAGCGCTGCGAGATCACCGAGCGCTACTCTGTCCTCCCTCCCTATAGCCTGCTCCAAATTGCATCGCTATTAAGGCAGAGAGGCTATGACATCCATCTGGTGGACGCCAACGGTGAGGACATCGACTACCAAGGGCTTTGGTCGCGGCTAGAGGGACTAGCTTACCAGGCCCTTATCTTCAGATTCACCCCTACCACATTCGATTGGGATCTGAAAACAGCGAAACTCTCCAAAAGCTTGCATCCTGACGCCACGACTATTGGCATCTGTTGGACACTGAGAACCCTTCCTGAGCGGGTTCTGGTTGAATCACCTGAACTGGACATTTACCTTCGTCACGAATACGAGGCGGTGGCTGTGCAGTTGATTGATGCCATGGCCCAAAAGGACAGTGACTTGGGGAAAATCCCGGGAATTGCCTACCGAGATGCTGGAAAGATTCGGGTGAATAGTGATGCTGAGCCAGTGGAGGACTACGACACCCTCCCCCTCCCCGCCTATGATTTACTCCCCGGGCTGGAAAGATATTTCATTAACACACCGGCAGGAAAACCATTCTCTATCATGTATACCAGCAAAGGCTGCCCTTATGGCTGTATCTTTTGCACCGTAGCCAGAACTAAATGGAAAGAGAGAGGCGCAGCAGACATCTTGCAAGAGCTAAAATACTTGAAGGAGAACCATAACATAAAGACTGTCTCCTTTTTCGATGAGACCTTCACTATAGACCGGCGTCGGGTGGTAGAGATCGCCAAGGGTATTGAGGACGCTGGACTTAATATTAAGTGGTACTGCAATACCCGTGTTGAACTGGTAGACGAGGAACTTCTCCAGACAATGTACCGAGGTGGCTGCCGAGGCATT
>DAOUVR010000028.1 GCA_030667555.1 Dehalococcoidia bacterium | reverse complement strand
TGATAGTGCGGGTAGCGGGATACAGTGCGCACTTCGTAGATATCAGCCGCAAGACGCAGGACAACATCATACAAAGGACGGTGCAAGGTCTGGGCTAAAAGGGTATTTCGGGCCCCCGATTCTACCGAGGGGTCCGTTCGAGGGCTTTTCAGTAATAATGATGGAAAGCTGCCTCCAATAGCATAATCTATATATCAGGAAGGGAGAAGTCTAAAATGAAGTGTGTAAAATGCGGGTTTGACGCAGATTACAAGGAGTTTCGCTATCTGTATAATGCCAGGATAGATGCTCCTATAAGCATCAGGCAGTGCCCGAAATGCGGTACTTGGAACAGCGTTGATGAAATGACCGGTGAAGCAGGTGTAGAGGTGGTGGCCGGTGGAGCACCATGGGGCAAGTCAGCCGGTGTTGAGGGTTTGGCTGAACAAGTGAAAGCAGACGAAACTGGGTAAAGGTGCCATAAGAAGTGTTGGTCGGGCTATGAGCCTGACGGGGAAAAGTTTACCAGTATTGAGGAGGCGATGATATCGCTTTAATGGGCTATGTTTAAATGTGAATGGTGTGGATATGAAGGAGATGGTAGTGAGTTTCGCTATCTAAGCCTTGCCGAAGAGGCAGGGCCAAATACCTACCGTCAGTGCCCCAAGTGTAATCGCGCCGTTTACTGTGAGGAACTGGAGTTTGATTCGCTAGGGGAGGACGTTTGGGGGACAGGCAGCATGCGGGGGCAGGTATTCAGTAGACGGTCCTCGAAAGACAAAAAAGGTAGTGGTGGGAAGCGATGAGTCACGATGATAAGGTTCTGATTACCAATATTCAAAGGTTTTCGGTGAACGACGGCCCTGGCTTCAGGACGAATGTCTTCGTGAAGGGTTGTAATATGCACTGCGTCTGGTGCCATAACCCGGAAACGATAAAGTCCACCAGGGAGCTAAATTGGAGAGCGAGTATATGTGCACAGTGCGGCCGTTGCTTTGACGCTTGCCCCAAGGATGCCATTAATCCGCCTATCGACCCAGAAGAGGCCCGTGCCGACAACTCCACCTATGATAAGATCATCCGGGAAAACTGTGACCTGTGCATGAAGTGTGTCGAGGTCTGCCCTACCGGCGCTCTTGAGCTGATAGGTCAGGATTATACGGTGGAAGAGGTGCTGGATGAGGTGGAAATGGACATGCCTTTTTACGAAAACTCAGGTGGTGGAATGAATATCACTGGTGGGGAGCCGCTAGTGCATCCAGAGTACACTGCCGAGCTTTTACAGGGTGCCAGGGCAAGGGGAATAAGTAGCTGCCTGGACACTAACGGAAACTGTAAATGGGAAGTCTTGGAGCCACTTCTGGAGTACGTTGACGTCGTCCTGTATGATTTGAAGCACATCGATTCGGGCGAGCACAGGAGGCTGACGGGTGTTGGCAATGAGCTGATCTTGGACAATCTCAAGAAGCTATTGGAGATGGGGCAGCCGGTGTGGCTGCGGATCGTGGTCATCCCTGATTACAGCGATTCTTTGGACTACCATGAGAAGGTGGCAGCCTTTTTGAAGACGTTGACGCACCCTCCAGAAAGGATCGATTTACTGCCTTTCCATAACTGGTGCGAGAGTAAATACAGACAGTTGGGTATCAGATGGAGCTTCGCCGACACGCCAGCCATGGATCCAAGCATGCTGAGGCCAGCTATTGAGATCTATCGCGATGCCGGCTTAGAAGCCACGATTGGAGGCTCAGGTTTCGAATAGTGAATAGTGTAGATGATAGTAATGTTCTCGGGGTGGTCAATGACATTCAGCGAATGAGCATGTGCGATGGGCCCGGGTACCGAACGACGGTCTTTCTCAAGGGTTGTTACTTGGATTGCCAGTGGTGCCACAACCCGGAGGGAAAGAGACGTTATCCCGAGGTTTTTCCCTACATTCCCAACTGTACTGGCTGCAGGGAATGCTTGGATGTCTGCCCCACCGGCGCTCTGACCCTGGAGGAAGACAATAAGCCGGTGATTGACAAGGGACTCTGCAGTGCCTGCCTTCAGTGTGTTAAGGTCTGCAAGTATGATGCCCTCGTGGTCTGGGGTAAGATTATGACGGCTGGCGAAGTCATAGACGAGGTGGAGAAGGATAAGCCTTTTTACGTTACCTCAGGAGGCGGGATGACCCTTTCTGGCGGCGAACCGATGGCACAGCCAGAGTTCGCCTTGGCTTTAATGAAATTAGCCAAAGAGCGTGGGATGGACACCGCTCTGGATACCGCCGGGAGCGCGCCGTGGGAGGATCTTGAAAAGGTATTGGAATATACCGATTTGGTTTTGTATGACATCAAGGTTATGGATTCCAAGTCTCACAAGGAGTACTCGGGGCACGGTAATGAGCTTATCCTGGAGAACGCCAGGCGCATTGCCGCTAATGGTATCAAGATGCGTATTCGTATCCCCGTCATTCCTGACAGAAACAACACTGTAAAAAACATGGAGGAAACAGGCAAGTTCATTGAGAGCCTAGGAGACGTGGTTCAAGGCATTGACTTGCTGCCGTATCACCCCTATGCCGGATCAAAGTATAGGATCTTTGGCTTGCCCTACCCATTTGCCGAAGGGGAAGGTCTACCTGACCAAGACGTACAGCCGTTTATAAATGTACTAATCGATTATGCGGATGTAACGGTAGGTGGGTAGAAAGGAGGTGGGAAGATGCGCATGACGTGTGACTCGTGCAGTTATGATGGTGACGTCCTGGAATTCGAATACCTGTGCAAGGTTGGCTGACCGGCTTGCGGAGGGTCCGAGTTGCGGACCTGTCCCAAGTGCAATACGCGAGTTGTTTTGCACATGGCAGAGGCATTGGAAGATGAGGAGGAGGTGATGAAGGCACTTAGTAGGAGACTGATGGAAATACCACCGGACGCATCAGATCTCATGCTGGATGAAGCGAGGGAGATCATTCGCCAGCTCAGCAACCTTAACTTACGATGGAACATTGCCGCGCTGGATGATTTCATAGGCGAACGCCAGAGAGAGCTTAGGGTGGGTTTACGAAAGAATTGAATTGGGGACGATGTCTAGAAAAAGACGTAGGGCGAGAGAATACAGTGATGATCAAGATTTGGCGGCAGTTGGTTAGCAGGTAGGTAGGGAAATGGAGTTGACATGCCAGGAGTGTGGCTACATAGATGAGGCATTGGAGTTCGGGTATATTTGCAAGATTGGCATTCTCCCTACCGGGGCGGATGAACTGAGGCAGTGCCCACGATGTGGAGCCAAGGTCTTTTTGGTTATGGCAGAGAAGCTGGAGGAAGAGGAAGAACAGATGAGAGAACTCAGCAGGCAACTGGCGGTGATACCAGGTAACGCGCCTGAGTTCATGCTGAGAGAAGCCAGAGGGATCATTCGCAAGCTCAATGGTATTAACATGAGGTGGAATATTGCCGCGCTGGATGATTTCATAGGTGAGCGCCAAAGAGAGCTGGGGTTGGGTTTGAGAAGGAATTAAACCGGGAACAAGGTCCAGAAAAAAGGGAGGTGTATAAGAAATAGTGGAAAATGAACGAAAGATAAGTGATATCTCAATGTTGGTTCCTGAGCCGGAAGAGTATTATTTCCTGCCTCAGGATATCATTGACCACATGGAGCGTATTAATCAGCTTTCCAAGAAGCATCCGGTCAACATTCTGGTAGCTGGCAAACAGGGATGTGGAAAATCTACTCTAGTTAGGCAATTTGCTGCTCGAAACAAGAGGCCAATGGCCACTTTTCAGGTAGGAATACTTTCGGAGCCGGGGCAGTTGTTTGGAGACATGAGGCTTAAGGAAGGGGAGACCTACTACCAGCAGTTCCTCTTCCCACAGGCAATCCAGACTCCCGGCTGTATCATACACTTGGAGGAAATCAACCGCCCGGAACATCCCAAAGCGTTGAACATGCTATTTTCTGTGCTTGCCGAGGATAGACACGTATGGACGGATGAACTCGGATTGATCAAGGTTGCCCCTGAGGTGGTCTTTTTTGCCACGCTTAATGAGGGCGAGGAATTTATCGGCGTAGAGATGCTGGACGCAGCTTTGAGGGATAGGTTTTATGTTACCCTGATGGATTATTTGCCCGCTGATGTAGAGACGAAAGTGATTCATCTCAAAACCGGCATAGATGAAGCTAGCGCTCTATCAATTGTGAATGTCGCCAACCAGTTGCGGGGGAATACCCAGGAGCCTGTAATGGTTTCAACCCGTCACGCGCTGATGATTGCGGAACTGGTGGCTGTGGGGGCATCTATTAGAGAGGCATTCACTTACAGCCTGCAGGTAAGCAGAGATGTATTGGAATCTACGCTCCTATCCATCCACCTAGAGATGGGTCTGACCGGGAGTGGTGATGGCAGAGAGTACAAGTCTTACTAACTCGGACTTAACTGACGGCGGTGTTGGCGAGGGGAGACTGTCCGAGTTCTGGCGGAAAAACACCTCTAATATTGAAGCAACGGAGCTTGCTAACCTTCTACGTGCCCTACGTAAGGTGTCGGGGACGCTGGGTCGGAATGTCGGTGACATCGTCTACTCAGGTATGTCAAAATCCCCTGGTGATAGTATCATCCTCGACCCTGAGTTTGTTATTGGTGAGTATCCTGTTAGCCCGAGGAAGGTCGACTATTTGGTGGGGCTGGTAGTCCACGAGGCTCTACATAAGACTGAATGGAGTGATTTAATCTGGACTGGAGTGGAGAAGGCAAACCCTGACATGAAGGTCCGCGACAAGGTCATTCTTAGTAAGATTGTGCGTGTCGGTGAGGATATTTATGTTGATTCTATCTCTGAGCGGTCGATTCTGGGTCTTTATAACCGCAAGGCCAGAAAAGTTGGCATGGATGCGATGAGGAGCAATCTGGACCCTGAAGCTGTCTCAGTTGATGAGTTGGTATATCTATGGTGGTTGAGTGCTTGGGGACAAGAGATGGGTGATGCCAATGTTGAGACCTACGAAAAACCGCTCGATCTGCTAAAAAGTATTATGCCCGAGCTGAGAGCGGTAATCGATAGCAAGAAAGGGGTTATTGAGCGCTGTAACCTGCGCCGAGACATATACCTCAAGGCCTGGGAAAGCGTGAGGGAGCTCATTGGCTCCTGGAGGATAATAGATAAAGCCGTTTCGTGGGGTTTCTTGGGCGATGAGGCGGATTCTTCGAAAAAGAAGGCAAGCAGCGGCAAAGGGATTTCGCTTAGCCCTGCCATGGCTCTGGAGATAGAGGCAAGGCTGGCGGCAAGCTCAGGGAATTTAACGCCTATCATCGAGTCCATTGTCGATGACCCGGATCAGGAGATCATTCCCACTCGTTTGTGGGATTACAACATCCCGGCGCGTGGTATGGTGGACCACCGCCAGGTGGGCCGTCTCAAAGCGATTATTCAGAGTTATGCGGATAGGAAAATTCTGGTCAGTCGTGGGCTTACCAGCGGCAAAGTGGACAGAAAGCGGTTATACCGTGCCCCCATTACGGGTGCGTGTTTCTTGGACAAGCAAACACTTCCTGACATGAGTTGGAGCATCTGCTTATTAATTGACGCTTCCGGCTCTATGGGGAGAGGGCAGAGCTGGAGATTGGTAGAAAGCACGGTGGCTACTTTGCATAAGGCATTTAGAGGGTCAGCTAATCGGTTGCAGGCGTGGGCATATTTTGAATCCCACGGTATCTGTATGATTACCAGCTTGCTCAAAGGGAATGAATTGATGTCCATATCCCCCAGTGGAGAAACACCCTCAGGGCAAGCTATTATTGCCGCAGCCTATTTGCTGCCGAAGGACAGGAAGCGAAAACTGATAATCCATGTTACCGATGGCGCATCAAATGCAGGTTGTGATGTTCAATATGGCATCAATTACTGCAAGGAGCAACATGTTCAACTGATTACCTTGGGCTGTGGCCTTGAGGATCGTCAGGAGATGCTGGAGCAGTATAGCAGGTCAGTGCAGTTCGTTGACCACTTTGGCCAGTTGCCTGGTGCCGTGGAAAAGTTGCTAAAGTGGGCATTTCTCTATGGATCTAGAGAGACGCCCAGCATACCGAAAGGTATTGGGAAGTCTTCTCAATCCTGAGTAGATTGAGTACATCACCTCTTGCCCGTTAAAACTGACTGAGTTCCCGCGTTTTCGGCGATTTGAAATTCTACACGAGATGCAAATAAAGTCTCCTCTGACTTGCGGTGTTTCACGGGCCGATGTTTCCTGTTGTTGTCTGAGCCAGCACAGTTCTTAGTCCAAGCTGCTGCAGCATGTCACGGAGTGCCACCATCTCGCTGTCTCTTGGCATCGCTATATTACTTCTGAATTCAGGTCTGTAATTGAGCACGGTAACCTGAATTGATGGGTCGATACTAAGAAGTCTTTGCCCCATAAGACTAATCTCTGATATGGAGATGAAACTTCGGTTGTATGGGATGCCGACTCCAGCAAATACTTTCTCTGAATAGTTATGTATCAAGTATCTAACCGCTTCCCAGGCGGTTTCCTTATACTTCTCAGCTAAGTCTTTGTCCTTGAGACCTGTTATCCGCATGAAGGTGTCCGTCTCCAAGGCCTTGAGGTCTATTCCTATATCAGTCATGCCAGCCTCGGCTAATTCATCTATGTAATCATGGGTGAGCAGTGAGCCATTGGTATCGACATGGCAGCGTGCATCCGGGTCAGGATTAAGCCTTTTAAGCTCTGCCACGAACTGGGTTAACCAGGCCCTATTGAGCGTGGACTCACCGCCGGAGATAGTCATCCGGTTCAACTTCAATTGCTCTCTTACTAAAGATAATCTTTGGGCGGCTTGTTTTGGGGTTAAGGCCTCACCCCGACCTCTGTACGTGATTAGCCAGTTTTGACACTGAGGGCATCTGAAATTACATCCTGCGGCAAAGCAGACTACCTCAAGATATGAAGAGTGGTTGCTTCGAGCTTGCCACGGTGTGCCAACCCCTCCAGCAGGGTGTCCAGAGAAGTTCATCATTATCCTTCGCGGGACGTAGTCCTGCGGTAGCTCGGTTCTGATTCGCATTCCATTTCTTACTATTGTTCGGCATGCCAGTCTTACAACGCCGTCAATCTCCAAGGCACAGCTCCAGCACCCCCCTACTTCGCAGGGAGCAAATAGCCCCGGTTCTTGAGGCGAAGTAGCGACCGGGTAGCCCGATTCTTTTAGAGCCTCTTTTACACTTATCCGTTCAGGTACTACGGCCATGTCTCCATTTACTTCAATGGTCACTTTTCTTTGCCTTGGCTCTTCTACAAGTTCCAGCGCTTGGTGTGGACAGGTTAGGACACAAGCGCCACAGCCGATGCAAATCAAGTCATCCGATCCAGGACAGTCGACTATTTCACTACAAACGCCGCAGCGGTGGCATTTCTCCGGATGATGAACGGCAACGAAAGGCATTATAATCCCTGACTTTGATGAAAGCTCTCTCAACTAGTAAGCATTCTATACCTTCGCTAACTTGCTTTCAAACTGTGGCTTTCACCTCTGCCGCACCAGCTCTGATTGTTTGCATCAGTAGAAAGTGTAGAGGCTTGAAAAAGAGTGAGGCAAATGGGATAGTAGCAAAAATATAATGAGAATTGACAAATTGGCTTCGAAATACTAGAATATTCATACAAATTTAATACACAATGATAAGAAAGACACGCTGAGGAGAGGGAGGTGAGGGGAAAAAAGACAGGTGAGTTTGAAGGAAATACGAGAAACATGAGTCATGGAGAAGGAGGGTATCAAGATGACACAGACTGAATGGACGATTGAGAAAGATGAGAAAGAACTTTGGGATGCTCGGGAATATTGGTGGTGGGCAGAAAAGAAGAGCTCAGAGCGGCTCAACTACCTGAGGAAGGCAGTCTGGTCTAAGGCCACCAAGGGGTCAGCTTGGCTACCGGGGATTGAGTTGGACCTGGAGAATATCCGGTGGCAAACCAGGATATTCAAAGAAGCCCCTGCGTCGGAGCCATTTGTTATCACCAGAGCCAGGGCCCTTGCCGCCGTGTTGGACAATATGCCCATCTTCATCACCGACCAGTCTCGGATCGTGGGATATCCCGGTTCTGCCCCGCATCTTATCACCTGGATCCCCACAGCCTCTTACATAGTTAATGAAGACCTGGTAAACGACCGCACGGGTGTTGTCCGCGAGGAAGACCTGGAAGAGGTAAGACAGATGGCCGCGTTCTGGAAGGGGAGAACCTATCAGGATGCGTGTGAGCAGTACCAAAGCCGCAAGGAGAGAACGCAGAAGCTTATGGGACGGCCTGGTGGAACCGGGAGGGATCTACTCATCTTCGACTATGTTACTCCCCAGCCCGACTGGATGTACCAGGGTTTTGACTCGATAATCAAGACAATCGATGAGAATCTGGCAAATGCACAGAGGAATATGGTCGAGGCTCACACTGCCGAGGAGCAGGTCTCGAACATACCAAAGATGGACACATGGAATGCGATGAAGATCTGTCTGGAGGCAACGATCAGGCATGCAAGGCGCTTTAGCCGGCTGGCCAAGATAGTCGCCGAGAATTTCGAGACCGATCCGAAGAGGAGGCAGGAACTATTCCAGGTCAGCGAGATCTGCTATAAGGTGCCGGCGCAGCCTCCTGAGCACCTGTGGGAGGCTATGCAGTTCGACCACTTTGTGCAGATAGCGTACAGGCTGGAATGGCACAATGCTGCTTGGCCGTGGCGTCAGGACTACTGGCACTGGCCTTTCTACAAAAAAGACGTCGTGGAAGACAAGATTCTGACGCGGGATGAGGCAGTGGAATTATGCGGAGAGTGGATGATCGCGGCCTATACGATTGGGAAGTCATGGGCTCGGGGAGGTCGTGAAGCTTTGCAGGGCAGTCCTGGTCCCTACGTGTGGACCCTGGGGGGATTGGACGAGGATGGCAACGATGCCTGCAATGACCTTACCGATTGCTATTTGGAAGCAGCCCTTATAAGCAGGGTAAGCGATCCCACTTTTGGGTTCCGCTATAGCACCAAGACCCGTCCAGAGACCCTACGCCGGGTATTTGAATGTATCCGCCACGGTTTGGGCTATCCTTCCATAAGGAATGACGATGTGCTTATCCCTAATCTAATGCACTGGTTTGGCCATCCGCTAGAGGAGGCGAGGCGCTGGGTACACCAGGCCTGTATGGCGCCTGCTCCCGACACAAAATGGGCCGCACCGCCTCTTAGATACCCCAGTGCCTCGGTGTATGGGGCGTCACTGGCGATCAACCTGGCTCTATTTGACGGTTTTAGCGCGCAATCGGGGCTGCAAGTGGGCAAAAAGACAGGGGATAGCAGCAAGTTTGAGACGTTTGAAGACTTTTACAATGCGTGGTATGAGCAAATGAAAGACGCCTTTGAATGGGCGACGAGCCTGGAGCACAGGAACAGGCAGGTGGAGGCCCTTTACTATCCAAAACCAATGACCTCCGCCATCTATGAACGCTGTGTAGAGACAGGTCAGAACAGTGCCCTTTGTAAGGAGAGGAGCAGTCTATGGTATACCCTGTTTTCTTTCTCCGAGACGGGGGATTGTATGGCAGCCATAAAGAAGCTGATCTACGAAGACAAGAAGTATACCATGGACCAGTTGAAGGAGGCGTTGCTGGCGAACTGGGGGGGCTACGAGGACATGAGGATGGATTTTGTGCGGGCACCGAAGTGGGGCAATGACGATGACTACGTAGACCAGATATATGTAAAGATCTATGATGACCTGGCCAAAATGTCCTGGTCTGTGCGTGACATCAATGGTCAACCCTGGCCTACCCTGCCGGAAAGTGTAGCAACATTTGTGCTGGTAGCCTCACTTCCGGCACTGCCCAATGGCAGAAGGCAAGGTGACCCGCTATACGATGGTGGCT
>DAOUVR010000066.1 GCA_030667555.1 Dehalococcoidia bacterium | reverse complement strand
AGATGATAATTAAAGATGACAGAGATAAGATAATGGTCAATATAAACTCCAGGGGCCATCAGTGTACAGCTACTAGCGGAGACGGGTTTTTTGAGTTCACCAACTCTGTCGGGGCAAATTTCGCTATTACATGCGCACCACTGGCTTCTGATCTCGGGATGGACACCAAGAGCGTTCTACCAAGGGGCAGTTGAATGTGCAGTATCAGCGCTGCCAAGTGCTACCAGCGACAAGAGCCGGTCACCTGTGGAATAGAACGAACAAAGCGAAATGATATCGGATGTTAAGGCTGAGGATGTTTGCCGACCCGGAAAATCCTCTGAGGCCCGCATTGGGACGAGTCATGGCACAAGCACAGGGACCCTCAGTATTTCGCTGGGGTCCAAGCGAAGGCAACCGAGGAGGCTGTCAAACGACGACATAAAGCGTGTGTTCCACTATGTACCGCTCCACTGCTGTTGGCACAAGGTTTGTGATGGGCAGGCCAGCGGCAACGCACTGCCTGACATCGGTGGAGCTGATGTCTATCAATGGGTTGTCCAGAGATATTATTCGGTTCGCAATACCCGGCATGCTCCGCTCCAGCGACTCCATGTCTATAGCCAGCGCCCCAGGCCGCTTCACCGCAACCAGGTGACACATCTGGACAATCCGCTCCGGGTGCCTCCACGTTGGAAACTCAGCCAGTGTATCTACTCCAACGATGAAGTAAAGATTGACGCCCTCCCCAAGGTCGCGCCTCAGGTCGTCAAGTGTGTCCTCTGTATACGACGGGCCTGCCCTGTCCAGGTCCACCGTTGATACAATAAAGTGTGGGTTGGCGGCTGTAGCGAGCCTGACCATTTCCAGTCGATGCGCTCCAGAGGCGATGCTCATATGCCCTTTGAGCCATGGTTCGCCAGCAGGCACAAAGAGCACCCGCTCTAGACCTAGCTTAACCCTAGCGTCCTCTGCAATAATGAGATGCCCGTTGTGAATCGGGTCGAAGGTTCCCCCTAACACTCCTATTTCCATTATTCCCACTCCATCCCTACTTCACCGAAGCGCACCGCATCTCCAGGCTTTACCCCAGCTCTCTTCAAGGCGCGAGCCACCCCCATTCTGGCGAACTGCCTTCGTAAATATGAGCGTGCCTCCGAGCTGGTGAGGTCCATTCTTGCGATGAGCCTCTCCGCCTCTGGAGATGAGACCACAAAGGTGTCTCCCTCCTTGGAAACAGTGACTGTGTGTTTTCGCGGCTTTGGCTGAAACAATGCCGGGGCCTCTTGTGGCTTTTCAGACACCAGACTATCGAGCATCTCCTTAGCATTCGCCATCAACTGGGGCACTCCCTTCCTTGTTGCGGCCGAGATGAAGAAGACGGGTACGCCAATCAGGCCAAGCTCCTTCTTCAATTTGGGTATTCGAGCCTCCACATCGGGGAGATCGATCTTGTTCACTACCACAATCTGTGGCCTCTCACCTAAAAGGGGATTGAAAAGGGCAAGCTCTTTATTCACACTATTCAGGTCGTCAAGGGGACTTTTTGAGCTACCGTTGAGGAGGTGAATAAGCAATTTGGTACGCTCGGCGTGGCGTATGAAGTTGTGTCCCAACCCTGAACCACGATGGGCCCCTTCAATTAGTCCGGGGATCTCGGCAAGTACGAAGGTACTATTTGCTACCTCTACAACCCCCAAATTCGGTTCAGTTGTTGTGAATGGATAGTCGGCAATCTTGGGTCTAGCTGCCGACGCTGATGCAAGGAGCGTGGACTTACCTACGTTGGGATACCCGATTATGCCAACATCAGCGATCAGTTTCAGGTCCAGGATCAGCCATGCTTCTTCGCCAACCTCCCCCTTCTGAGCAATGCGAGGCGCCTGACTGGTAGCAGTTGCAAAGTGATCATTTCCGAACCCACCCCCACCACCTCTTGCCACCAATTCAACCTGCCCCTCCTCCAATAAATCAGCAATTTGTGCCTTTGCATCATCGCTTTTCTTATATATGAGTGTGCCTGGAGGAACCTTGATTACCAATTCTTGACCATTCTTTCCCTGCATCTTCTTGCCAGCGCCGTTCCCACCTTTATCCGCCTTCCAATATCTCCTTCTCGACAGCGAGTGCAATGTGCTTAGCTGCCTGTCGGCAACAACCAAAATGTCCCCTCCTTTTCCACCGTTACCCCCATCTGGACCGCCAAAAGGCACATACTTCTCGCGGCGAAAGCTTACTATACCATTACCGCCATCTCCAGCCTTAACATATATTTCGACTCGATCAATCACTTTTTATAGCTCCTCTATTCCACACTAAAATTCAACAATTAGTATAGAGTTATTATACTATAATTAGTTGATAGTTAATTTAATCATAATAATATAAGGGTGTTAAACTGTGTCTTTGGTATTCAAGTGCTGCCTAAATAAATCGTGCAGAGTCAGTGAAGAGGGAGTGCATAGGGTGTGAATAAGTGGATTTGCATCGAAATAGAGCGTAAAGGAGAATTGCCTGAAACGGCTGACGCCCTATGCCTGCTGAGCCTTGGTGCATGTTAGTTGGTGGATAGTGTATATTAATGAATACAAGAGTCTTAACTAGGCAATTTGTTAATTGAAACGCAGCTTCAAGATATGAGCGTATTGTAATATGTGAAAGCACCATGTTTGCACCTTTGAGAACATATATAGCCATTCTATACTCTTGTGCTTATGCACGAAGTATTAATGCTTTGCTAGACGATACGAAAGTGGTAAAATCGGTGTTCTAATGTTTCACTAGAAGGGTGGCTCCATGACAAAAATCATAGAAGTTGAACACCTGGTGAAGAAGTTCGGCGACCTAGTTGCCGTGGATGATATTAGCTTTGCAGTAGAGGAGGGGGAGATATTCGGATTCCTTGGCCCCAACGGGGCAGGAAAGACAACTACCATAAATATACTATGCACCCTGATGAAACCGACCTCAGGAAGGGCAACTCTCAATGGATTCGACGTTATACGGCAGCAGAACCAGGTACGCCACTCTCTAGGGTTGGTTTTCCAAGACCCCAGCCTTGACATAAGGCTCACCGCACTTCAGAATCTCAAGTTTCATGCCTTCGTCTATAACATTCCCGGGGCTGTGGCAAAGAGGCGGATTGAGGAGATACTTAGGATGGTGGAGTTGTGGGATCGTCGCAAGGACGAGGTGCGGAATTATTCCGGTGGAATGAGACGACGCCTGGAGATAGCCCGCGGACTTCTTCACTATCCTAAGGTTCTGTTTCTTGACGAGCCCACGTTGGGACTTGACCCACAGACCAGAAATCATATCTGGGAGTATATGCTTGAGCTCAGGAAGCGGGAGAATATCACCGTATTCCTCACCACGCATTACATGGATGAGGCTACGGTCGCCGACCGAATAGCCATTATCGACTATGGCAAGATCATCGCCCTGGATACCCCAGATGCTTTGAAGAGTATGGTCGGTGGCGATATCGTAACGCTTAAGACAGAGAACGCCGAGGCAGCGGTGGTTGAGATCCACGATAAATACAACATCGAAGCTCAGTATGACGGCGCTGAGGTCTTTTTCGAGATTCAGAAAGGGGAGGAGTTCATACCCACCCTGGTAAACAATTTTAAGAGTGGGTTGCAGAGCATCAGTGTGCGACGGCCGACACTCGATGACGTTTTTATGAAGCTCACCGGTCGGGAGATCCGTGAGGAGACGGGAGGACCTACGGTGATGATGAAGCAGTGGGCGATGCGCCAGACCAGGGGTGGGGGAGGTAGGTTCCGTTGAATAACCTGAGGGGCATATACATCATATGGTATCGCGACCTGCTGCGCTTCTGGCGTGACAAGGCAAGGCTGGTCACCACCTTTGTTATGCCATTCCTATTCCTGGTCGTATTCGGAACAGGGATTGCCTCAAGCATGATGCGGGGGTCGGGAGGTAGTGACTTCGATTACATCCAGTTCATCTACCCTGGCATCATCGGCATGGTGGTGCTGTTCACATCCATGATGACAGGGGTATCCCTTGTATGGGACCGGGAGTTCGGCTTCCTCAAGGAGGTGCTGGTCGCACCCATCAGCCGCACCGCTGTAGCCATCGGCAAGGCCCTGGGGGGCGCGACCATCGCCACCATTCAGGGCTTGATAATGCTCGTATTCATCCCGTTTGCTCATGTGAGCCCGTCGATAGGAGGTATTATCACTCTGATAGCGGTGATGTTTGTCTTCGCCCTATCCTTGACCTCCATGGGGATACTCATTGCCTCGCGAATAAAGACGATAGAGGCCTTCGGAATGGTGGCGCCGTTGATGTTGTTTCCCTTGTTCTTTCTCTCGCCAGCAATGTTTCCCACCCAGTATCTGCCTGCATGGCTCGGTATCGTGGTGAAGTTCAATCCCGTCTCTTATGGGATCGATGCCATGCGCCAGGCGGTTCTGGGGTCACAGCAGTCAGCTATGTTCGGTATACACCTCTTCGGATTTCGCATGCCCATCATCCTGGATGTAGTGGTGGTTGTCATGTTTGGCATCATCATGGGCACGCTGGCGATAAGAGCCTTCCGCATCCAGGAATGAGCTATCTGCCCTGTACCAAAGACATGAACTCCGCGCGGGTGGCGGGATTAGTTCGAAATAGCCCCCTCATCGCTGAGGTGACTATCTTCGCTCCGGGCTTCTTCACTCCACGCAGGGTCATGCACATGTGCTCCGCCTCAATCACTACCCCCACACCGTTGGGAGCCAGGGCTTCAACAATCGCCTCAGCGATCTGGCTGGTGAGCCGTTCTTGAAGCTGGGGACGCTTCGCCAGGATTTCGACGGCGCGGGCCAACTTTGAGACCCCAACAATGCGCCCCTTGGGGATATAGCCTACGTGGGCCAGCCCGAAGAAGGGAAGCAAGTGGTGCTCGCAAATGGAGTAGAATGGTATGTCCTTGAGAATCACCATCTCGTGGTGGCCTTCATCAAAGCTGATCAATAGCTCCTTCTTCGGATCAACGCCGAGTCCCGTGAAGAGCTCGGCATACATATCGGCGATGCGTCTCGGGGTCCCCTTCAGGCCCTCTCTATTCGGGTCTTCCCCAATGGCTTCGATTATTGTCAGTACTGCCTGCTCGATCTTCTTCTTGTCGACCAACGTCCTTCCTTTCAGCCTTTCCCATAGACCTTTCGGTCTAGTTGTTTCAGAATATCTCTTGCCACCGTTGTGTATTTCTCTGCACCAAGGTAGAGGGCAGGGGAGAATCGTTCGAGTTTCAGCCCCTCAGTCTCGGTGAATATCTCTTGGTCATAGTGCGAAGCCAGAATCTCACCGACGACCCACACATGGTCGCCGTAGGTCTTGTGGTCAACCAACTTGCATTCGTAGGCAGCATAAGCATCTTTGAGTATGGGCACCGATGTCTTTAGCGGTGTTTCCTTCATTAGCCCGAACTTGTCAAACTTGTCCATCAATCTCCCCGAACTGCCGCCCACTGCAGCAACCAACTCGGCCTTGTCCATCGGCATGAAGTTCACCCCAAACTCTCCAGCCTCCAAAAGCAACTCATAGGTGAATCTGCCTGGGGCGATGGAAACACCATACAGGGGAGGATTCACCGAAATGGACGAGTGCCATGCTACCGCCATAGCATTGTCTTTCCCCTTGGCATGAGCGGTAACTATGGTGGCTAGCTTTGGGTAGTGGTGGGAAAACCCCGCTGCGCCTTCCATACAAACTTTGGCCATGGCAACCTCCTTTTCATACAGCTAACATAATATGAGGCATTGCATACAGGTGGACCCGTCTCTATCGACAGCATTTATGATCACTTTTGCGTATGACATTGCATTAACCCAATCCCAATGCTCGCTCGATAGCGGCGAGTTCTGCCGGAAGCGCCACCGGAGGCTGGGCGTAATTGATCGCCGTGTCGGGATCCTTTAATCCGGTGCCAGTGATGATAGCGACCACGATTTTGCCCTTCAGGCTGATACCTCCCCTGGCTACCTTAAACAGGCCGGCCACCGATGCTGGCGACGCTGGCTCGCCGAATATGCCCTCCTCCTGAGCCAGCAGGCGATAGGCGGTGAGGATCTCTTCATCGGTAACCGAGTCGATCACACCCCTGGACTCATCCCGGGCGGTGGTGGCACCCTTCCAGCTTGCCGGATTGCCAATCCTGATCGCTGTTGCCACTGTCTCGGGGTGCTCAAATACCTTCCCCTGAACAATTGGGGATGCTCCCTCAGCCTGAAATCCCATCATCCGGGGCCTTTTAGTGGATCGGCCCGCCTGATGATACTCGACAAACCCCTTCCAGTAGGCGGTGATGTTGCCGGCATTGCCCACCGGAATGAATAGGTAGTCCGGGGCCTCGCCCAAAGCGTCGATGATCTCGAAGGCGGCGGTCTTCT
>DAOUVR010000016.1 GCA_030667555.1 Dehalococcoidia bacterium | reverse complement strand
TCGGCAATCTCATTAAAGAGCGGCGGCAGGAAGCCAACACACATGCCGCCGACAAAAAGACCAACTAACAAAGTCCAGATGGCCATGGGCCATCTATATGCCAATTTACCTTCTTCCATCCGTTACCCCATTTATCCCAAATAAACCCGGAAACAGAATGCTCCCCATGCCCATCAGCTTAAATCTCCACAACCTCCTTCAGGCATTTGAAGGCGCTAAGTGCGGATTTGTTCCCTGGTATGTAATGCACGTAAGGTGGGATTTATACTAGAGTCGCCAGCTTGCATAGTTTTTACCGTTTGGCGAGCAAATTTGATAAAGCGTATCCGATGTTTATGACGAAGTCAACCGCGTTTCGGTAATCACGTTTGCCTTCCACTTGGCAGCGGGGGCGTCCTCCCTTATAATGGCCATAACGGCCTCCTTAAAAGACAAGAGGGGCTGACAGCTAATTTTGAGTCGAATTTTAGATACAATCCTTATGGTGCTGGGCATAATAATGATTGGGTCTTAATCTGTCGTATGAGCAAAAAATGAGAGTGTCGAAGCTTTTTGGTAAAACATTGCGCCAGACGCCGTCTGAGGCGGAGAATATCAGCCACCAATTGCTCCTCAAGGCGGGGATGATACATCAGGTTGCGGCAGGCGCCTATTCATATCTGCCTCTGGGGTGGCGGGCGCTGAAGAAGGTGGAGAACATAGTTCGCCAGGAGATGGATGACATCGGCGGCCAGGAGCTCCATATGCCGGTACTCCAGCCTCTGGAGTTGTGGCAGCAGACGGAGCGGGACCAGGCCTTCGGCAAGAGCCTTTTCATCCTGAGCGACCGCCGTGACAGGAAGCTGGTCCTTGCCCCCACACATGAGGAGGTGACAACTGAGCTGGTTCGGCGCAATGTGCAGAGCTACCGCGACCTCCCCCTTCTCCTCTACCAGATTCAGACCAAGTTCCGTGATGAGCCCCGCCCTCGTGGCGGGTTGATGCGCGTCCGTGAGTTCACCATGAAAGACATGTACAGCTTCGACACCGACGAAGACGCGATGAACGTCAGCTATGGCAAAATAGTGGGGGCCTACGAGAGAATCTACCAGCGCTGTGGGCTTCCGGCTCTCATCGTGGACGCCGACAGCGGAGCCATAGGCGGCAAGGAATCTCACGAATTTATGGTCATCGCCGAAAGTGGTGAGGACCAGATCCTCTATTGCTCCAACTGCGACTACGCAGCAAATCTGGAGAAGGCGGATAGTATCAAGGCCGAGAATGAAAAAGAAGAGATGCTTTCCTTGGAGGAGATAGCCACTCCGGGCATCATCACCATCAAAGACCTGGCAAAGTTCCTCAATATCCCCGAGAGCAAGACCCTGAAGGCGGTGTTCTACTCCGCCGATGGCGAGGTCGTCTTTGTGGTCATCAGGGGTGATATCGAGGTGAACGAGGTAAAGCTGAAGAACGTCCTCAAATGCCACGAGCTTCGCCTTGCCACTGAGGAAGAGGTAAGAGGGGCGGGACTTGTTGCTGGTTCGGCCTCCCCCATGGGCCTTACCGACATCAGGCGGGTTGCCGACCCGTCGATCACCCTGGGGGCGAACTTCGTCGCCGGGGCCAACAAGCCCGATACCCACGTGAAGAATGTCAACTACCCCCGCGACTTTGCCGTCGATATAATGACGGACATCGCTACCGCCAATGCCGGCGAAGGATGCCCCAGGTGCGGCGGCAAGCTTCTCTTCACCCGGGGTATTGAGGTAGGACATGTCTTCAAGCTGGGCACCTTCTTCAGCGAAAGGCTGGGAGCCACATTCCTTGACCCGGGCGGAGTTGGGCGCTCCATATTCATGGGTTCCTACGGCATCGGCATCGGGCGTCTCCTTGCCGCAGCCATCGAGCAGAACCACGATGAGAAGGGGATTATCTGGCCTGTCTCCATCGCACCATATCAGGTTCACCTATGCCCTATCTCGACGGACGACAGTGAGGTAGCCTCCGCGGCAGACAGACTCTATCTGCAATTGCAGGAGGAGGGTCTCGAGGTGCTTTTTGACGACCGAACTGAGTCGCCAGGGGTAAAGCTAAACGACGCCGACCTTCTCGGCATGCCTGTGAGGGTCATCCTCAGCCCCAGAACACTGAAATCCCAAAGCGCGGAGGTAAAGAGACGAAGCGAGAAAGAGGCGATGATTATCCCTCTCGAGGGGTCGGTAGAGAGGCTCAAGGCTATTCTTTCCCGATAACATCGCAACAAGGGGTTGCATCATCGCCTTAGTTATGGTATAGTAAATTATCGTAAAGTGAATGAGATTGAAGTGGGTTTTGACACCCACTTTTTTGTTGTATGAGATGCGAGGAGGATTTTGGCTAAGATGAAGAGCGAATTTATGCTCGCAATCACTCAGCTTGCTGCTGAGAAGAAACTTCCTCTCGAAGTAGTGCTAGAGGTGGTGGAGGCAGCTTTAGTTTCCGCCTTCAAAAAAGACAGCTTCGCGCCAAACCAGCAAGTCTCAGTGAAGCTTAATCCTAACACGGGGAAGGTAACCGTTTTCGCCGAAATGACAGTGGTGGAGACGGTCGCCGATCCTGTTTGCGAGATTTCGCTGGATGCGGCAAAGAAAATGAAAGAGGACATCCAGATTGATGAGACCATCGAAGTCGAATCCACACCCCAAAACGCCGGGCGGATCGCCGCTCAAACTGCGAAGCAAGTGGTGCTGCAGCGCCTGCATGAGGCGGAGCGGGAGCTGGTTTTCGAGGAGTTTTCCAATCGAGAGGGCCAGATTATCACCGGCATTGTACAGCGGGTAGAACCCAGGCAGATTGTCGTCGATCTGGGGAGGACTGAGGGCATCCTCACCACTTCGGAGCAGGTGCGTAGCGAGCGTTACCGTGTGGGGCAAAGGCTGAAGGTGTGCCTTGTGGAGGTGCATCGCAGCACCAGGGGGCCTCAGATTTTTATATCGCGAACCCATCCGAATCTCCTCCGTGGTCTGCTCGAGGTAGAGGTTCCAGAGATCCACAGCGGGGTTGTAGAATTGAAGTCGATTGCGCGGGAAGCGGGAAATCGCAGCAAGATTGCCGTAGTAGCTCGCCAACAGGGTGTCGATGCTGTCGGTTCGTGCGTCGGACTTCGCGGTATTAGAATACAAAACATCGTTAACGAACTGAACGGAGAGAAGATTGACATTGTTGAGTGGCATTCCGACCTAGCGACTTTCATTGCCAATGCCTTGAGCCCAGCTCAGGTGGCCACCGTGGAGCTTGATGAGGAAGTGAAGGCTGCAACTGTGGTCGTGCCCGATCGCCAATTATCTCTGGCCATAGGCAGAGAGGGACAGAATGCTAGGCTCGCTGCCAAGCTTACTGGATGGCGAATCGACATCAAGAGTGCTACGGTTGCCGAGGAGGAGAAAGCTGCGCTAGCAGAACTAGTATTGCGTCCCGTAGAGGAAACTTTAATAGAGGAACGAGAACCCGAAGAGACATTGTTGATAGAGCCAGAGGAGGCAATTACTGAGGCTCCCGAGGAATACGTTGAAACGCTCGTCCCAAAGGAAGAGGAGATAGCACTTCCTATAGAGGAAGTGGCACCTATAGAAGAGTTCAAGCCAGTCACTCAGATACGCTTTGCTGAGGATGTAATGCCGGGTAGAAAAGTAAAGCCCGAGAAGAGGGCAAGGAAGGGCAAAGCAAGGACGGCAGCGAAAGAAACGGTAGAAGGCGCGGCGAAGCCCAAGAAGGCCCGTCGAGCCCCTATGGTTATTGTCGATGAAGACGAAGACGAAGACCCGGGAAGCTGGGATAAAGGTGCCTATGACTTCAGTGAGGAAGCAGAGTAGTAGACCAAAACACGTTCCGCAGCGTACCTGTATCGGTTGCCGCGAGATAAGACCAAAGCGGGAACTCATTCGTATTGTGCGAACCGAAAGTGGTGTTGAGATAGATACTACCGGCAAGAAATCTGGACGTGGCACCTATTTATGTAAAACAAAAAGCTGTTGGGATGCAGCACTAAAAAAAGAGCACCTCGACCGTGCGTTGAGGACAAAGACCACAGCGAAGGACAAGAAGGGACTCGCTTTATATGTGGAGATGCTTCCCTAGTCAGGTGAGGATTAAATGAGTGCAAAAAGTCAAAAAACCGAAAAGGTAGAGCAGGTACCTGAGGAGGTAAGTGCCCCTGAGGCACCCAGCGAAATTGAAGGTAAACGCCGCATTGAGATGCCTCCCTCCCTCACGGTGAAGCAACTCGCCGATCTCCTGGAAACGAGCGCTATAGAAGTTATCAAGCAGCTAATGAGAAACGGCACTATGGCCAGCATCAACCAGGTTGTCGACTACGATACAGCAGCAATTGTAGTTTCAGACTTTGGCTACGAGGCCGTTCAAGCGCAAAAAACAATCTCAGCCCGCAAGGCCAAACGGGATCAGCCGTTTCAGGATGCTGACACCCGTTTGCAAAAGCCTCGACCGGCAGTAGTCACTTTTATGGGTCATGTAGACCACGGCAAGACCAGCCTTCTCGACGCAGTACGCCAGACAAAAGTGACCGCCACAGAGGTGGGCGAGATCACCCAACATATAGGTGCATACCAGGTGGAGGTCGATGGTAAAAAGATAACCTTCCTCGATACTCCAGGGCATGAAGCCTTCACTGCAATGAGGGCGCGTGGGGCTCAGGTAACGGATATCACCATCTTGGTGGTGGCCGCCGACGATGGAGTGATGCCCCAAACCATAGAGGCTATCGACCACGCTCGTGCCGCCGATGTTCCTATTGTAGTTGCCATTAATAAAGTTGATAAGCGAAATGCTAACCTGCAGAGAGTAAAGCAACAGCTTGCAGACCTGGGGCTGCTTTGCGAGGACTGGGGTGGTGATGTGGTCTGCGTGCCGGTTTCAGCAAAGAAGAAGAAGGGGATCCCAGAACTTCTCGAGTACCTGCTTATCGTTGCCGAGCTAGAGGAACTCAAAGCCAATCCGGAGGGGCGGGCTATCAGTGCAGTCATTGAAGCAAAACTGGATAAGACCAAGGGTCCGCTAGCAACCGTTTTGGTGCAGTCAGGCACGCTAAAAGTGGGCGACACCTTTTGCGTAGGTGACACCTGGGGCAAGGTAAAAGCGATGTTCGACGACAAGGGCAAGCGCTTGAGAAAAGCAGGGCCAGCGACGCCAGTCGAGGTCTTGGGTTTTGGAAGTGTGCCCCAGGCTGGTGATATCCTCACCGTGACTGCCAGTGAAAGGGAAGCACGTAACTTGACGGAAAAGCGCCAGGAAGATAAAAGGCTTGGCGTGATTAAACCGATTAGAGCTCTGACTGTCAGTGAACTCTCGGCCCAGATCCGTGACGGCCGTATGAAGGAGCTTAACATCATACTAAAGACCGACGTGCAGGGAAGCATTGAGCCAATAAAAACCTCCCTGGGGCGCCTTTCTATAGGCGAGGTTAGAGTTAATGTCATCCACTCCGGCAGTGGAAGCATTACTGAGGGAGATGTGCTCCTCGCCCTCGCTTCCAAAGGGGTCGTTCTTGGATTTAACACCAGCCCCGAGCCTGGGGCAAGGCAACTTGCCGACAGCGAGGGGATAGACATCCGATGCTATGAGATAATTTACAAGCTGGTAGAGGATGTAGAAAAGGTGCTGAAAGGAATGCTTGAGCCGACCTATGTGAAGGTAGTGGAGGGACATGCTGAGGTGCGGGCAAATTTCTCCATCCGAGGTCGCAACGTAGCCGGGGTGCATGTTACCGATGGCAAAATAACCCGGGGATCACTTGCCAGAGTCATGCGGAGCGGCGAGGAGGTCTTCGAATCTACCGCCTCTAGTTTGAAGCGCTTCAAGGATGATGTTAAAGAGGTCGCCGCTGGATTTGAGTGTGGAGTGATCATCGAAGGGTTTAGCGAATTTGAAATCGGCGACATCATCGAGTTCTATGTAAAGGAAAAACAGTGACCAGACGAACTGAGCGGATCAATGACCTCATTCAGGAGGAGCTAAGCGAGCTTCTCCTCCGCCAGGTTAAAGATCCAAGGCTTAGCTGCTTTTTGACGGTGACCAGGGTAGATACCTCGGCAGACCTGAGATATGCCAAGGTTTTTGTCAGTATTATGGGAAGCGACGAGGAGAAGAAGGGGGCAATGGAAGGTTTGGCCTCCGCGTCGGGTTTCCTGTATAGAACAATGAGGGGACGTCTATCCCTACGCCGCATGCCCCAACTGGATTTCCATCTGGACAATTCCATGGAGTGGGGGGCTGAAATCCTCCACCTGATGAAGCAGGTCAGCGAAGAGCGATTTGAGCAGTGACGGGATCCTCAACATCAATAAGCCCGCCGGCATAACCTCGCTAGAGGTTGTCAAAATAGTGAAGCGTCTGAGCGGGGAGAGGAGGGTGGGGCATGCCGGCACCCTTGATCCAGGCGCAACGGGGGTTTTACCTGTTTGCCTTGGTCAGGCAACAAGGGTGATTCCATTTATAGTAGAGGCTCATAAAATCTATCTGGCTGAGATTGAGCTGGGAGTGTCCACCGATACCTACGATGCAGATGGTAATGTAACGCAGAAGGTTGACCCCTCTAATATCACCAGGGAGCAGGTGGAAGGAGTTCTCCCTTCTTTCAGTGGTTCCATTCTTCAGAAACCCCCGATGTATAGTGCCGTTAAGCACCAGGGGAAACGCCTCTATGATCTTGCCCGCTCCGGCATTGAAGTGGAAAGGGAGCCGAGAAGGGCCGATGTCTTCCGCCTGAAGCTCATGGATTGGCGACCTCCCCACTGCACTATCGCTGTTGAGTGCGGCAAGGGAACCTACATTCGTTCCATAGCTCACGATCTTGGCCAATCCCTCGGCTGTGGCGCCCACGTCAGAGAATTGGCTCGATTGAGGAGTGGAATCTTCGACATCGACGATAGTGTCACTATCCCACAGCTTGAGGCCTCTTTTGAGCATAATTACTGGCAGGATATCCTTTATCCCCTAGATATAGTGCTGGAAGATTGGATGGCCGTTATAGTCAGTGGAGAAAAGGAGCATGCCATCAAAAACGGTTGCCAATTGGCTCTGGGAGAGGGTGATGATAAAGATTATTGCCGCGCTTACTCCATTGACGGGCGCTTCCTGGCTGTGCTGCATTTCCTCCCAGAAAAGAATCTGTGGCACCCAGTCAAGGTCTTCGCTAGAACTTAGCAGCCGAAACGATGAGTAGGGTCGTTCAATTGAACTCCCCTACCTACATGACCTCGCCAGTAGCGCACCCCGAAGTCGCTAATTCACTGAGTAACTCATTTCCCCTCGTAACAACAAATTCTACTCTAACTCAGCCAGGTCGAAGGCCATCCCATCTCTGGCAGCGATGACGCGGATACCAGTCTCACGCGATAGCCTACTCGCCACCTCCCAGGGCTTGGCCCGCCACATGGTCATGCCGAAGTGAGTCAGTATTGCGACTTTGGGCCTCAGCCTCTTGATTATCGTCCCAGCCTCCGAAGCAGAAAGGTGGTCGAAAGGACCTCCAGACTCGATCCTTACCACGTTGATTATAAGAAGGTCTCCCTTATAGTGCAGGCACAGATCGTCAAAAAAGCGGGTATCTACAAGGCATGAGATAGTATGTCTGGGGGTCTCAAATACTACCCCATAGGTCTCCACGGGATGTCGGTGCCTGATGGGGGTACGGAAGGAGACATCACCGATGTTGTAGCTCTTTCCCTCCTCAAGTAACTCAATGCGCTCCAAGTATGGGCGCAGGTAATGGAGGATTACCGGGTCTTCCTCAAGGGCATCTTTGGGGGCAAAGAGCGTGCCTCTCCTCCGCAGCCCCCCTTCGGTCATCGCCTCGATCATGATGTTGGCGTCCGCTGAGTGATCCAGGTGCCGATGAGAGAGGATGATGGCGTCTAGCTTGGTTGGCTTTAGCTTCTTCTTTACAGCCCTGACCAGCGTACCGGGGCCGGGATCGAAGAGTATCTGCGTTCCACCAAGGTTGAACCACAGACCACCCGAGGCTAGGATTTGGCTTGCCACCATCACCCGAGCGCCAGCGGTTCCCAAGAAGATAACCTTGTCCGTTGCCGTATTCACTTCCTGATTCATGGGTTTAGACGCTTTGCCTGCTAGAAAAAAACACCACTTTCAAGTATAGTAATGGGGAGGCGGGTGCGCAACTTTTGGAAGAAATGGAAGCGATCAGACTCTATACAGAACCCAAACTTAGCAATCCGTTGATGATAGCGGCTTGGCCTGGCATGGGGGGTGTGGCGATCGTCGCAGCTAAGTATCTCACGGAGAGGTTAGACGCTCAGGAATTTGGCAGTATCGAGCCAGATGAGTTTTTCGACCTGGGTGGGGTTCTTATCGAGAACTCTGTTGTGAAGGATATAGGAATACCTGAGGGCAAGTTCTACTTCTATGAGAGTGGGGAAGGAAATGACTTGATAATATTCATGTCGGAGGCTCAGCCCCAAATGAAGGCGTATGGGCTTGCTAATCTAGTCCTGGATGTGGCTCAAAGATTTAAGGTAAAAAGGTTATACACCTTTGCTGCCGCCCCCACTCACATATACCACACTAACAAGCCAAAGGTGTTGGCGGCAGCGACAAATCCTAAGTTGGTTAAGGAACTTGAGAAATACGATGTAACGCTGCTCAAAGAAGGCAGTGTCAGTGGTCTTAACGGGCTCTTGTTAGGGGTTGCCAAACAAAGGGATTTCGATGGCATTTGTCTACTGGGCGAAATACCAATCTACACCACACAAATAGCCAACCCCAGGTCTTCCAAAGCCGTTATCGAGGTGCTCACCCAGATGACGGGCTTGGAAGTCGACATGACCGAGATCGATAGTTGGTCTAAGGAAACGGACCGGGAAATAGAGGAAAAGATGGCTCATCTAAGGGAGTCCTTCAGCGTGGAAGCTAGCGAGCTTATCGATTATTTTGAGCGATTAGCCGCCCAGAAGGGTGGAGGGGAAATGCAACCAGACTACAGTACGGATGAGCTTGTTAAGGAGGTAGAGCGGTTCCTCAGGGAGAAGGGGGACAAAGGAGAGGATAAGGGGGGTCATTAGTAATCACATGAATGTACCACCACCATTTCTCGTTTCTTTCTGCATTTCTAACAAGTGTAACCTGAGCTGTAAGCACTGCTACAGCGATGCAACGGAGAATGGACTTCCTAACGAACTGTCAACTGCTGAAGTGCTAGGGTTCATAAGCGATCTGGCGCGTTGGAAAGTAGGACTTCTAGTTCTCGACGGCGGGGAGCCATTATGTAGGGAAGACGTTTTTGATATCGTAGCCGCGGCCTCAGGCAAGGGCATTATGACGGGGCTGGGAAGCAATGGTACGCTCATTGACAAAGCGACCGCCCGACAAATGGTGAAGGCGGGAGTTAACTCGGTAGCCATCTCCATCGATGGAGCCGATCCTGAGACTCACGACGCTTTTCGTGGCCAGAGTGGCGCCTTCCAACAGGCAATGGAGGGAATATCAGCCTGTAAAGCAGCTGGTTTGCCCTTCCAGCTTGGAATGGTCATCAGGAAACAGACGGCGTCGCAGGTTCCTGATATGCTTCGGTTAGCGGTGGAGAGCGGGGCAGAGGCAGCCGAATTCTTCGACCTCGTGCTGGCTGGTAGAGCGAAGAGGGAATGTCTGGACGATGCACTTGAGCCTGACCAAAGACGAGAACTAATGGAGTGGCTGGCCCAATCCCAGGTGGATTGTCCTATCCTGATAAGGGTTCCCGCCTGTCCTATGTATCCTGTAATACTTCAGGAGAAAGATATTCGACCAAAGCATATCCCAATGAACGTTTTACGCCGCATTCCCTACTACGGTAGAGGATGTGCCGCTGGAATGCCCTCTGGCTACATTACAGTGTTGGCAAATGGCGATGTGAACCCGTGCATGCTGCTTCAGGCCAGGCTGGGTAACGTAAGGGAGAAAAGTATCATCGAAATATGGCAGGAGTCACCGATATTAGCCAAACTTCGGTCAAGGGAGCTGAAGGGCGAGTGTGGCAAGTGTTCCCATAGGCTTATCTGTGCTGGATGCAGGGGTAGAGCATACGAGCAAACAGGCGATATGCTGGCATCCGACCCTGGATGTTGGCTAGTTTCCACCGCCGATGGAGGAGAGGGAGTGGATGAACATGAAGAAACCGAGAAGCATTCGCGAATTGAGCGCAGCAGGCTATAGGGTTCTATCCGTTAAGGAGGAGATGCGGAAGAACCTCATAGGGATGATAACAAGGGGGGAGCAGCTCTTCCCCGGCATCATCGGATTTGACGATACGGTCGTACCTCAGGTAGAAAACGCCATTCTCTCCGGGCAGGACATAATTTTGTTAGGAGAGAGAGGGCAGGCCAAGACGAGGATGATCAGGTCTCTGGTTCGTTTCCTGGATGAGGAGGTTCCCGCTATCGCCGGGTGCGAGATAAACGATAATCCCTATAAACCCATCTGCAAAAAATGCCGCGGGAAGATTGCCAAAAAGGGCGACCGTGCAGAGATAAGCTGGATTCCTCGAGAGCAAAGGTACGGAGAGAAGCTGGCTACCCCCGATACAACCATTGCCGACATCATCGGGGAGGTCGACCCCATAAGAGTGGCCGAGGGCAGATACCTCTCAGACGAACTCACCATGCACTACGGACTGGTTCCTCGCACCAATAGAGGCATCTTCTGTATCAATGAACTCCCCGACATGGCGGAGAAGATTCAGGTAGGCCTGTTTAACATCCTAGAGGAAAGGGACGTCCAGATAAGAGGCTACAAGGTAAGGCTACCACTGGATATGTGTATTGTGGCCAGCGCCAACCCCGAGGATTATACGAACCGAGGGCGTATTATCACCCCTCTTCGGGACAGGTATGGCTCGCAAATAAGGACTCATTACCCCAGAACCCTTGAGGATGAGATAGAGATAATGGAGATGGAGAAAACCACCTTTGATGATGGATTGCATCAGACCATGGTCCCTCAATTCATAAAGGAGATTGTTGCTGAGATAACAAGGCAGGCGAGAGGGAGTTCCGATATAAGTCAGCGGTCCGGGGTGAGTGTTCGGGTGTCTATATCAAATTACGAGAATATATTGAGCAATGCCATCAGGAGAGGGATCAGGCTGGATGAAAAGGAGGTAGCCGCCAGAATCTGCGACCTACCACTTCTTATCGCCTCTACCAAGGGGAAGATTGAACTGGAGAGCGGTGAGGAGGAAATGGAGGAGCAGGTTATTGAGAGACTCATCAGGAACGCGGTGCAGGCAACCTTCAATCGATATTTCAACGTCCATGATTTCGATGGGCTTTTGGAAAGATTCAAGAACGGCCTTAGAGTGGAGGTCTCCGAAAGCATGAGTTCAGAGGACTATGTAAGGTTGGCAAACGAGGTCGAGGGGCTGAGCGAGGCTATGGCCAGACTGGAGGCTGGGGAGAAGCCAGCCACCATGGCATCGGCCTTGGAGTTCGTTTTGGAGGGGCTTCACCTCAACAAGAGATTGAACAAAGAAAGAGTAGCAGGGAAAATTCATTATCAGGTTTAGCATGATCAGCTATAGATACTCACAGTGGGATGGAAGCCAGGAAATCTCCGAGGTGAGCGCCGAGGAGCTCATCGATGCCCTCTCTGATCGCCTTACCTTTGACGGGGATGTGTTGCGTGCTCTTCAGAGGCTTTTTCGGTCGGGACTGCAAAATCGAGCGGGGG
>DAOUVR010000157.1 GCA_030667555.1 Dehalococcoidia bacterium | reverse complement strand
TTACGGGTCTCCTCAGGATTCTCAGAGTTCTTGATAGCATCTCGGTAAATGATGTTTACTGCACCATCTGCGCCCATCACTGCAATCTCCGCTGTGGGCCAGGCATAGTTTACGTCGGCCCCGAGGTGCTTGCTGCTCATTGCCACATAAGCACCGCCATAGGCTTTACGAGTGATCACGGTAATTTTGGGCACAGTTGCCTCAGAGTAGGCGAACAGCAACTTAGCTCCGTGCCTGATGATCCCTCCATATTCCTGTTCGACGCCAGGCATATAGCCGGGGACATCGGTGAAGGTGATTATGGGGATGTTAAAGCAATCGAGAAAGCGCACAAAGCGAGAGGCCTTATCGGAGGCGTCAATATCGAGGCACCCTGCTGCTATTGAGGGTTGCTGGGCAACGATGCCTACCGATCGTCCATTGAGCCTGGCAAAGCCGGTAATAACGTTCTGGGCGAAGTTCTCATGAACCTCCATAAAGTCGCCATTATCTATGACCCTTTCGATGACCTCCTTCATATCATAGGGTCTACTAGGGTCATCTGGAACAACTGTGAGGAGCTCATCATCCATTCTGTTCGGGTCATCTGTTGGTTCCACTGCGGGGGGTTGCTCCCTGCTGTTCTGAGGCAGATAGCTGAGGAGTTGACGCATCATGTTCAGGCACTCCTGATCACTCTCAGCGACGAAGTGGCAATTTCCGCTAGTCTCGGCGTGAACCATCGCCCCTCCGAGTTCTTCATGACTTACCTCTTCACCAGTGGTCGCTTTAATCACGTCAGGACCGGTAATATACATCTGCGCCGTTCCTTCCACCATAAAGATGAAATCGGTAATGGCCGGTGAATATACTGCCCCTCCAGCGGCGGGCCCCATGATCGCCGAAATCTGGGGGACTACCCCGGAATATCTGGTATTGCGGTAGAATATATCTCCATATCCCGCAAGGCTCTCTACCCCCTCCTGTATTCTGGCTCCACCTGAGTCAAGGAGTCCGATGCAAGGCGCCCCGTTCTTCGCTGCCAGGTCCATTACCTTACAGGTCTTCTCTGCTACCACTTTCGATAATGAGCCTCCGAAGATGGTAAAATCCTGAGCGAAGAGATAAACAAGCCTGCCGTTTACCTTGCCATATCCGGTGACTATAGCATCGCCTAAGAACTTTTTATCAGCAAGGCCAAACTCTGTGATGCGATGAGTAACAAAGGCATCGAGCTCAGCGAAGCTCCCCTCATCGAGGAAGAGAGCGATGCGCTCCCTTGCGGTTAGCTTTCCCCTCTCATGCTGGGCCTCGATCCGCTTCTCACCTCCACCCAGTTTCGACTCTTTCCTGAGGTTGGCCAGATTCTCTATCTTGTCTTCAATTGCCATTTATCCCTCCGTGTTTTGTACACTGTATCACGCCTATTTTATAATGCTGACCCTCAAAATGCAACCAAGATTGGGCGAATCAATTTCATGTTTGCCCACTTATCGTGAGATGTATGCCTAGTTATTGTAGGGTGGGTGCTGCCCCAAAGGGGCAAACCCACCGCCTTCATTTATGGTGGGTTTCGTCCTTCCGCTGAAGGACTTCACCCACCCTACCTATCTACTATTTCAGCGCATTCATCAGGATTATCCGCTGCCTCTCTCTCTGCGTTCGATGGAATCCGCTACCATTAACAGCTTTCGTGCCCTGTTTGCTTGGGGGATATCGATCATCCTGCCATCAACGGAGGTGGAGGCGAAGCCCTGGGCCTCGGCTGCCTCAAATGCTTCCACAGTCCTCCTGGCCTGTTCTACCTCCTCAAACGTGGGGTGGAAAGCCTGGTTTACCGGCTCTATTTGACTGGGGTGAATTATATACTTGCCTTCAAAGCCAAGCGCTCTTGCAAGCGTTACCTCCCTAATCAACCCTTCATCATCTCTAAAGTTATTATAGGGGGTGTCTATTGCTATTACGTCGGCAGCCTTGGCAGCGACGACCACCATAGTCCTGGGATAAAGAAGCTCCTCTCCCCCTTCGGTGCGCTGCATGCCTGTGTCCAGAGTGAAATCTTCAGCGCCGAAGATGATGCCCACAATCCTGGGCGAGGCGCTTGCGATCTCGAAGGCATTGATGAGTCCCTTTGCGGTCTCCACCCAGGGAGTGAGCTTAATATGGCCCTTTTCGATCCCCCTCTCCTTTTCCAACCGCTCGATGATCGCCTCAACTTTCTTTATATCATCCGCTGAGTTGGGCTTGGGAATGTTGATACCATCGATACCTGGCGTAATCACCGCCTCCAAATCCTCTTCCATTAGCCCGCTGCCTATAGAGTTAATGCGAACAAAGACCCTTTGCCCCTTAAGGGCTGGCCCGGTGATGGCATCTCTTACCATAGCTCTGGCAGTAGCCTTCTCTGCTGCGGGCACTGAGTCTTCCAGGTCCAGGACGAGAACATCGGTGGGCAGACTGCCCGCCTTTTCTATCATGTTTTGTCGATTGCCGGGGACAGATAACAATGTTCTTAGCGGTTCCACTTTTACCTCCATCAAGCTAGTATGTTTTTTCAGCCGTTTTGTGTCAAGTATTCTCAACTGCTCAGGCTTGTGCTAGAATTCGATGTGATGAGCGGCGAGCTTGGCATTACAAGGTGCGGTGGTATGGAGTTCAATTGGGGGGAACGCACCTTTATCATGGGGGTCGTGAACATTACCCCGGACTCTTTCTCCGGAGATGGGCTGGGGAACGATATCGATGCCGCTCTGGCACAGGCGAGACGCTTTATTGAAGAAGGAGCCGATATCATCGACGTGGGCGGTGAGTCCACACGTCCTGAGTCGGCCCCCATCTCGGCTGATGAGGAGAAAAAAAGGGTAATCCCACTGATCGAGAAACTGGCGAAAGAGGCAACTGTGCCGATAAGCATCGATACCTACAGGGCTGAGGTGGCGAGGTGTGCCCTTGAGGCAGGTGCTGTGATGGTAAACGATGTCTGGGGTCTAAGGCGCGACCCGAAGCTTGCTGAGGTGGCTGCCGAGTGGGGTGTGCCGGTGGTGATCACCTCAAATCAGCGCGAAACCGCCTATGATGAAATCCTGCCTGAGGTGATTGCCTCTTTGAGGAAAGACATTAATTTGGCGCTGGATGCTGGGGTCGCTTGGGAGAACATCATCATTGACCCAGGCATTGGCTTTGGCAAGACTGTGGAGGGAAATCTGGAGCTTATCCGACGGTTGGGTGAGCTGAGGGTGTTGGGTAGGCCGATCCTGTTGGG
>DAOUVR010000037.1 GCA_030667555.1 Dehalococcoidia bacterium | reverse complement strand
GATGAGGAGAGAAACAAATGAAAGTTCAGGCTTCGGTTAAGAGGCGATGTGAAAAGTGTAAAGTAGTACGGCGAAAGGGTGTTGTCCGGGTAATCTGCCAGAATCCGAGACACAAGCAAAGGCAGGGATAGTCATCTAACTAGATTGCCATCTTACATTTTGTAATAACGGCGAAAGGGGAGAAAAGAAAGTGGCAAGAATAGCAGGGGTAGACCTTCCCAAGGGTAAGCGAATCGAGATTGGGTTGTGTTACATATACGGCATTGGACCCACTGTGAGCAATAGGATTCTTAACCAAACTGGGGTTGACCCCGATATTAAGGTGAAGGACCTTAGCGAAGAGGAGGCTAGCCGCATCCGTGAGGTAATTGATCGGGAGTACAGGGTTGAAGGGGAGCTGAGGCGGGAGGTCAATCTCAACATCAAGAGGCTAATCGAGATAGGCAGTTATCGCGGCATCAGGCATCGTCGGGGATTGCCTGTTCATGGACAGCGCACCAAAACCAATGCTCGGGCCAAAAGGGGTGCCCGTAAGACGGTAGCCGGGCGTCGGCGCACCGTGACGAGGAAGTAAACATTCATGGACCACTGCCTAGCAACGAATTATAAAAATAGGTTGTGTCAGATGCCATTCGTGGTGAGCCCTTCGGCTCGCTCAGGACAGGCTTGTCGAACCATGAACGGCACTTCGACAGGCTTAGAGCGAACGGAGGAAAGCCAGTTTTCAAAGTAAAGGAGAGCTATGGCAGATAAGAAGAAACCGAGAGGGGTTAAGAGGAGGGAGCGAAAGTCAATTCCTAAGGGGCTGGCTTTCATCCAAGCCACCTTCAATAACACCATCATCACCATAACTGACCCCTCTGGCAATACCATTACCTGGGGGAGTTCAGGCACTGTAGGCTTCAAGGGTTCTCGTAAGGGGACTCCCTATGCAGCGCAGATGGCTGCCGAGCAGGCGGCGAGGCGTGGGATGGAACATGGGCTAAGGCAGGTTGAGGTCTATGTGAAGGGACCGGGAAGTGGTCGTGAAGCGGCGATTCGCTCGCTCCAGGCGGCTGGGCTCACTATAACGGGAATCAGGGATGTAACCCCCATCCCCCATAATGGATGCCGCCCCAAGAAGAGGAGAAGGGTGTGAGTAGTTGCGCAGAACCTGCGTTCAGGGATTTGGACGATATCCTGGCTGAAACATTTACAACTTATATCAGGGGCTTACCACGGCTGGTAGGTATTGTACCGGTAATCCTGCTTGGCATAAATGGTGCCGTGCTAAGTCTGCAGATGATGCCTAGGGAGTTTGAAGGAGGATAGATGGCTCGATACACAGGTCCCGCTTGCCGGCTGTGTCGGAGGCTGGGCGAGAAGTTGATGCTCAAAGGGGAGCGGTGCACCACCCAGAAGTGTGCTCTGGAGCGGCGCAAGATGCCCCCTGGCCAACAGCGCCTTAAGAGGCGGCGAAAAAAAATGTCTGACCGTGGCCTCCAGCTAATGGAGAAGCAGAAGGCCAGACGTAGCTATGGCGTCCTGGAGAGGCAGTTCCGCCGGCATTTCGCTGAAGCGAAGAGAAGCCCTGGCATTACAGGAGAAAACCTGTTACGTATACTGGAGATGAGACTTGATAATGTGGTATATCGCCTCGGCTTCGCTGATTCACGAAGGCAAGCCCGTCAGATAGTGTGCCATAGACACATCACCCTCAACGGGCGTAGAACGGATATCCCTTCATGTGCCGTTAAGTCTGGTGATGTTATCGCGTGGAGGGAAGGGAGCACTGGGACAGAGTATTATAAGATGGTGGTTGAGCGGATCCAGGACAAGATAGTTCCCAGTTGGCTAAGCCTGGATCGGGAAAACCTTCGTGGTCAAGTCCTAACTCCGCCCAGCCGCAGTGACGTCGACATTAGGCTCGATGAAAAATCCATTGTAGAGTATTACTCTAGATAGTTTCTTGGAGGTAGTAAATTGTCTGAAGTCTTGATGCCCTGTGTGGAATGTCAGGAAATCTCAGAGAAATACGGCCGGTTTATTGCCGAGCCTCTAGAGAGAGGCTTTGGTAATACTATGGGGAATGCTATGAGAAGGGTACTCTTAAGTTCTCTTCTCGGTGCTGCAGTAACATGGGTCAGGATCGAGGGGGTGCAGCATGAGTTCTCCGTTATACCACATGTGAAAGAGGACATCATAGAATTTCTGTTGAATGTTAAGGCATTGAGGCTTCGCCCGCTCACCTCAGGGGAGGGCAGGATGACCTTGGAGGCTAGGGGTGAAGGGCGGGTCTGTGCTGGCGATATTGACCCCTCCGCTGATTTTGAGATAGTGAATCCCGATCTCCACCTGGCTACACTGGATTCCTCCGATGCCGAGCTGATTGTTGAGTTCAATGTGGAGCTGGGAAAGGGATATCTGCCCGCTGGTCATGGCGATGGCCTACCTATAGGGGTGATTCCCGTAGATGCCATATTCTCTCCGATTCGTAAAGTTAATTATACTTTGGAGCATACCCGCGTGGGGCAGGTAACCAGCTATGAGAGGCTGATCCTTGAGGTGTGGACCGATGGCACTGTATCGCCTATAGATGCGGTGAGCCAAGCGGCCCAGGTATTGGTGGAAAAGATTCACCTTTTCTACGATCTTGCCTATCGTCGTGAGTGGGTGATGGAAAAATCTGGTCTCCCCGTCCAGTCGGAGGAATATAATACGCCTATTGAGCAACTCAGCCTCTCCGTGCGTACCTTTAACTGCCTTAAGAGGGCTGGGATCACTAAGGTAGGGGAGCTGTTGGAGTACAGCGACGAGGAATTGATCAAAATAAAGAACTTGGGACAGAAGGCGCTTGAGGAGGTGCGCAGTCAGCTTAAGGAGATGGGCTTTGTCTCAGAGGAAGAGGGTCCTGGCGAGGAGGCGACTTTGCAAGAGGGAGAAGAGGAGGAGGGTCTAGAATGAGGCATCATGTTGCCGGTCGAAGGCTATCTCGGCCGACAGACCATAGGATTTCGATGTATCGAAATCTTGTAACCGACCTTCTAAAATATGAAAAGATTGTGACTACCGAGGCCAAAGCAAAAGAGGTTCGGGGTATGGCGGAGAGGATAATCACACTAGGCAAGGATGGCAGCCTGCGTGCCCGCCGTCAGGTGCTGGCCTTTGTAACGGAGGAAAAGGTGGTGGCAAAGTTGTTCGATGAGCTTGCCTCTAATTATGCTCAGCGTCCAGGTGGCTATACTCGCATCACTAAGCTTGGGCCTCGCCTGGGCGATGCGGCACCCATGGCGCAGCTAGAATTGGTAAAGTAGTTGCTATTATGGAGATCAGGAAGATCGCATTTATCATGGAATATGAGGGCACTAGATACCATGGATCTCAAATCCAGACTAACGTGCCTACTATCCAGGGCGAGATTGAGCGTGCCTTGATGAAGATTACTGGACAGCAGATCCGCATCGCAAGTGCCAGTCGCACCGATGAGGGGGTTCACGCTAAAGGACAGGTGGTCTCCTTTCGCACTGACTCACCCCTTTTACCAGAAATCTTTTTAAGGGCGTTGAACCATTACTTGCCGGAGGATATCGCTGTTAGAGAAGCATTCTGGGTGAAGGATGACTTCGATGCCAGGAGAGATGCTCTCAGCAGGGAGTACTGCTACTACCTGCTTAATAGGGCTACCCTTTCCCCTCTCCTGCGGAGGAGCGCTTATTTTGTGCCCAGGCCCCTTGATATCGAGGCGATGAATGATGCCTGCCAGGCTCTCTTAGGGACACATGATTTTCTCCCTTTTGCCAGCTCTCTGGACGGCAGAAAGAATACGGTGCGTACAGTTTACAGGGCGGAGGTGGCGAGGGATGGTGATCTAGTGACGTTCTATATGGTGGCCAATTCCTTTCTCCCCCATCAGGTGCGCAATACCACAGGCGCTCTGATGAAGGTGGGGTTGGGGAAAAGCGATGTAGCAGCCTTTCGTGAGATCTTGCGGTCAAGAAAGACCTCTACTGCGGGGCCGGCACTTCCCCCCCATGGGCTATGTCTTTTAAAGGTAAATTACCCTGAGGGCATTAAATGAAAACCTATACCGTCAAATCACCAGACCTAAAACCTGAGTGGCATGTCATCGACGCCTCAGGGAGGATCCTGGGCAGGTTGGCATCGGAGGTGGCTGTTCTTCTACTGGGCAAGCACAAGCCCATTTATACCCCTCACCTGAACACCGGCGACTTCGTCGTGGTGACAAATGCGGCGAAGGTCAGAGTAACCGGTAAGAAGGCTCAGCAGAAAGTTTACTATCGGCATTCTGGATACCCCGGTGGACTTAGAAGCACCACTTTTAACAAAATGATGGAGACCCATCCCACTCGCGCGATCGAATATGCAGTGAAGGGGATGCTTCCCAAGAATCGGCTGGGTCGAGATATGCTGAAGCGGCTTAAGGTCTATTCGGGGGATACTCACCCCCATCAGGCCCAGGTGAGGAAACCTACAGAAGGGGGTGCTAGTTGAGCGATAAAGGTTACTTTTACGGTCTTGGTAGAAGGAAGTCCGCAGTGGCCAAGGTGAGGCTTTATCCTGGGGAGGGTCCCATTCTAGTCAATGGCAAGCCCTTTGATGAGCTATTCGTTCAGGAGAGACACAAGAGAGCAATCTTGGAGCCTCTAATGGTTACCAATAACTTGAACAAGCTTAATGCTACTGTCAAGGTGGCAGGGAGTGGTACCTCGGGGCAAGCTGGAGCGATCCGTCATGGCATCGCTCGCGCCTTGGTGGTGATGGATGAGAACCTGAAGCCGATATTGCGCAGTTGTGGCTTCTTGACCCGAGATGCTCGAATGAAAGAACGAAAGAAATACGGCCTCATTCGCGCCCGTAAAAGAAAGCAGTACACTAAGAGGTAGAATCTCAGGTTCGGGGCAATCCCAGCCCCCTCTGGGCGATGATGTTTCTTTGGATCTCATTGGTCCCCATGGCAACTATTATGTTATTTGCGCTCAGATACATATCTGCAGCTCTCCCGTTCAGGAACGCCTGCTTGGAGCCCAAACTCAGTTGTCCATAGAGTCCCATCATCTGTGTTGCAACTTTGGCCATCTTCTGAATCGTCTCTGAGGCTAATGTCTTTACAATGGGGGCCTCAACACCGGGGATTTCACCTTTTGTTTGCTTCCAGATAATGCGATAGCCCACCATGCGAATAGCCTCGATCTCGATGGCAAGCTCTGCCAGTTGGTGCCTGATAAAGGGGTCTTTCGCCAGTGGCTTTCCGTTAATCGTGGTCTTTTTTGCGAATTCTACTAGGTCATCAAGGCTTCGTCGCGCTCCAGCCGCCATGGCAACACCGCCGCTTCTCTCGAAGGATAGGGCGATCATTGTATGATACCAGCCGCGGTTCTCCTCCCCTATAAGGTTCGCTTTTGAGATATGTGCGTCATCGAAGAAGATCTCGTTGAAGTAATGGTGACCAGCCAGGTTTATCAGAGGGCGAATGGTGACGCCTGGGGTCTTCATATCTACTAGCAAAAGGCTGATGCCGTGGTGTTTGTTGGCCACAGTGGGGTCGGTTCTTACCAGCAGCCAGCCCCAATCAGCGATATGGCCACCACTTGTCCATACCTTTTGCCCATTGACAATGTATTCGTCGCCGTGAGCAACACCGCGGCATTGCAGAGCGGCCATATCTGAGCCAGCCTCGGGTTCACTATACATGGTGCACCACCATTTTTCCCCAGCGGCCAATGGTGGCAAATGCTTCTTCTTCTGCTCCTCAGTGCCCAATAGTAGCAAGGTTGGGCCAACCCACGATATCCCGCCAACACCCATGTCGGTGCCCGGTATCCGGTGATAAGCTGACTCCTCCTTAAAGATCATGTGCTTGATGGGAGAAACCCCCAGCCCGCCGTGCTCTTCAGGCCAGTTCATTGCCAGCCACTTTTTAGCCCCCAGCTTCCTCGCCATCCGTTTAGTAAATTCAAAGTGCTCAAGGTCGAACTGACTCTCACCTCCCTCTCCATAATCTGGAGGCATCTCCTCCTTTATGAACTGTAGCACCTCTTTGCGGAAAGCTTCTTCTTCTGGAGTGAACCTGAAGTCCATATCGTCCCCTTTCTAAAGAACTCAGTGGGTGCTTTATTGTAGCACCAAATCTATGCCTCAGCAAGCCGTCTCTTCAGGTAATCAATGGCGGCTACAGGGGAGGGATCAATACCATTAAGCAAAGCAAGGTAGTAGCTAACATAGTCCCCAAAGAGAACAGAGCTCATCATCTGGGCCAAGGGACTCTCCCCCTTGGCATCGACAACTTCGTGGGGGATTCCGGCATCGGTGAGGAGCTCGGCAGTGACCTTGTACCGCGTAAGGATGCGGGGGTGAAGCGTAGGCGAGCGCAGCATGACCACGAATCCCTTTTCGGCAAGCCATTCGGGAAATTTATAGCCGACTACAGCATTATGGTTCAGCTCAGACAAGCACTCGGAGAAGGCAGAGGTCTTGCTGTTCTCGTTGAATTGTGTCTTCCAGCGGAAGGCTACTTTGGACAGGATGCCTGCACCGTAGATTATTATCAAGTGTCCCCAAAGCTTAGTTGCTAGCTGCTTCGACGGGTTTGTCTCCAGTGGAACAGCCCTGCCAAATCTCGTCGTGAGTTCTTCAAGAACCCTTATAGTTTCATCAATGTCTTTCGACTCAATGGAGATAATGCCCAATTTTTGAATAAGCCCCAGGAGCGAGAAGAAATTGTAGGCGAAGGCGGCGCGGGGCTCTGCGTTATATTCGAAGCAGAATGCAGGCACACTGCTTTCATCGGCCAGGGCCTTCAGCCTGCCCCCGGTAGTGATTGCCAGCTTCTTGGCCGGCGTCTTCAGCGCTTGGGAGAAAGAGGATAAAGTCTCCTCGGTATTACCTGAATAGCTTGAGGCGATGACCAGCGTCCGCTCATTGACCAACGGGGGTAGATCGTAGTCCCGTTGCACCAAGATGGGTAGCTTACACTTGTCTAGCATAAGGCTACGTAGCAGGTCGCCGCCGATAGCAGAGCCCCCCATTCCCAGGATGACCACCTTGTCCACGCCGGAGTAATCTGGGGGCAAGGGGAAGTCTGCGGCACTTCGCCACGCCTCGCTGCATTGGTGTGATGACTCACCAATTCGCTCTAGCATATTTGATGGATCGAACTCGCTATATATTTTAGGATCATCGAGGTTTATCATAGGCTAAACCTCTGCAATTCTTCTTCCCTCAGTAAGCAGCCGCTTGACATGCTGGGGACTATCGCTTTCGGCGTAGATGCGAAGGAGGGGCTCCGTTCCCGAAAAGCGGATGAGCAGCCAGCTATGATCTGCCAGCAAAAAGCGGAAGCCATCTTTGGTGCTCACCTCTTCGACCTTGGTGTTATCGATGTGGCTGGGTATATACCGTGAAAGGCGATCATTGATTGCTTGGCGCTCTGCCATGGGGAACTTAATATCTACGCGGTCGTAATGATGAGGGCCCACCTTGCTATAAAGGTAATCTACTAGTTGGGAAGGGCTCTTTTGCTGCTTGATCATTAGTTCGAGGAAGAACAGTCCAGAGAGGATACCGTCTCGCTCCGGGATGTGACCGCGGAAGGCGAAGCCGCCGCTCTCCTCGCCGCCGATCAAAGCGTCCTTGTCGGTCATCCTTGGCGCTATGTACTTGAAGCCAACAGGCGTTTCATATACTGGCACCCCATAAAGCTCCCCCAATCGGTAAAGCATAGCGCTCGATGTTATTGTTTTTATGATGGCTCCCCGCAGACCACGAACCTCCAGAAGGTAAAGCGCAAGCAGAGCAAATACATGAAGCGTGGTGAGGTAATTCCCCTTCTCATCTACAATGCCTATGCGGTCGGCGTCGCCATCCGTGGCTAGACCAACGCTGGCCCCTTTTTCTTTTACCTTGGCGCAGAGCTCGGCCAAGTTTGAGGCTGTGGGCTCGGGCTGGATGCCCGGGAAAAGCGGATTTCTTTCACCGTGGAGTTCGATAACCTCAGTGGCGACTCCTCCAAGTAGGGTGTCAAAATATCCTGCCCCTGCTCCATACATCGAGTCCACTATCACCTTTAGCCCACTGTGGCGTAGCATTTCCAGGTCGACCAGCTCTCCGAGTTGATGAAGATAGGGGGGGGAGGGATCGAACGTCTCTACTATTCCGGCCTTTATTGCCTTATCTAGTGGCATCTGTTTTACCGTACCACTCGCCTGAACCTTGGAGATGTATTTTTCAAGCTGGGTCAGTATCTCTGGAGAGGCGCTGGAGGCCTGGTCACCCTTGTATTTAAAGCCGTTCCATGACCCAGGATTATGGCTAGCGGTGATGATGATGGCTCCGCCAGCTTTGTGCGTTAGGATAGCGTAACTGACTGTTTGGGTAGGGGTAGCCTTTTGACAGAGATAAACCTTGATTCCGTTGGCTGCGGCGACCTCGGCGACTGCGGCAGCAAAGTCCTCAGAGGCAAATCTGGTATCATAGCCCACAACGAGGCCCCGATGGGCTAGACCAACATCCTTAAGGTAATCGGCCACGCCCTGAGCGCAGACCCGTACGTTTTCAAAGGTAAAGTCCTCGGCGATAACCCCCCGCCAGCCATCGGTGCCAAATTTGATGGGAATCGACAATTCAAACCCTCTCTCGCCAGTAGTCCAGGAGGTCTCTCAAGGTCTTGTCGAAGGGGATCTGAGGCTTCCATCCGGTAAGCTTCCTAAACCTTGTGGAATCACAAATGAGCACCT
>DAOUVR010000019.1 GCA_030667555.1 Dehalococcoidia bacterium | reverse complement strand
GCGTTGCCAATAGGTTGCTCCGCAGGGTGAGGGATTATGCCGAAGTAAAGCGAGAGGGTAAGATTACGCAGGAAATAGCCGATGAGGCTTTAACAAGAGAAGGCGTTGATAAGAATGGACTGGATAGGCTAGATAGCCTGTACCTAAGAACTATCATCGATAACTATCGTGGTGGCCCCGTAGGTATAGAGGCGCTGGCAGCGACCTTGAATGAAGAAACGACCACTCTGATCGATGTGGTGGAGCCGTTTCTATTGAAGATGGGCTTTATCATCAGGACACCTGCTGGCAGGAAAATAGGCGATGCTGCACGAGCACATCTCACCAGCGAGCAACAGCGACTTCTCTAACCCACCACAGCTTCTACCTAAAAACCATGGGTAGGTAAGGAGCATCTGCTCCTACCATGCCTAGAGAACCCCGCCTAGATAACCTTTCCAGACATCTTCGGATGCTCATAACAGCTAGTGTTCAAGTGGCCATCAAGAATATCTGCTTAAATATCACTTTGACGATACGCCCCGATTATGCTATATTATGCATTGACAAGCTGTCTACAAACATTAGAAATATACGGTGAAAGGAGTGGAATATGATCTCATTTACCCCCAGTGAAGAGCAGCAGATGATCCTGAATACCATAAAGCAGTTTGCCACAGATGAGATACGTGAGATCTACAGGGAATGTGAGGAAAGCGGTGAGATACCAGACGATATCGTAAACACCGCCTGGGAGCTAGGTCTCATCGCTACTGGTATTCCCGAGGATCTGGGCGGACTCGGTGGCGAACAATCAGCGGTTACAGGCTCTTTGATCGCCGAGGAACTGGCGTGGGGTGACCTCGCTATTGCGATGAAGATCCTGTGCCCTGCTTTGGTAGCCTTTCCCATCCTGGAGATGGGAACCGAGGAGCAAAAGAGGAAATACCTGCCCGCCTTCTGCGATGAGAAGTACAAGGCAGCCACCGCTGCCCTCATCGAGCCCCGTTTCAATTTTGACCCTCTCGCCCTTTCAACTACCGCCAAGGTAGACGGGAGCGACTATGTGCTTAACGGTGAGAAGTGCTATGTCCAGTTGGCAGCCGAGGCTGACTTGTTGCTGGTCTATGCCGCCGAGAACGGTAGTAACCAGGGCTTCATCATCGAGAAGGGAGCCTCAGGACTTGAGATTGGTGAGCGAGAGAAGAATATGGGAATAAAGGCCCTACCGACATACGAACTCACCCTTAAGGACTGCCGTGTGCCCAAGGAAAATCGTCTGGGCGGCGAGGCGGGATGCGATTTCAACCGCATTCTGAACCGGTCCCGCGTGGCCCTTTCGGCAATGGCTGTAGGGGTAGGTCGAGCGGCTTTTGAGTACTCACGAGACTATGCTATAGACCGTCACGCCTTCGGCGAGCCCATCGCATCTCGCCAAGCCATTGCTTTCATGATAGCGGAAATGGCCATGGAGGTCGACGCCACCAGATTGATGACATGGGAGGCTGCCTGGAAGCTAGATCGAAAGGAAGAAGCAACCAAAGATTCTTCCCTGGTGAAAATGTATGCCGACGATATGGTGTTGAAGGTGACTGACGGCGGCGTCCAGATATTGGGCGGGCATGGTTATATTCGCGAGCACCCCGTCGAGTTATGGCTGAGGAACGGTCGCGGATTTGTCACTTTCGATGGCATGGCTATCGTATAGAAGGAGGTATAGAGTTATGATCGATTTTGAACTATCGCCCGAAGAGCAAGCAATACTAGAGCAGGCTCATGAGGACGCAGTGAAGCTTTATCGCCCTATAGCTCGCTACTACGATGAACATGAGCACGAGAGTCCCGACGAGTTCATTGACACAATGTGGGCGAAAAGAGGAGAGGGCGCACTGTTCGGTCTAGGAGTAACGGCAGCGCTCAGGATCGAGGAGACGTGCTGGGGCGATGCCGGCCTTATGTTAGTCAGCCCAGGCCCAGGTCTAGGAGGCGCCGCTGTTATGGCAACAGGAACTGCTGACCAGCATAAGCGTTTCCTCACCCGCTTCAATGAAGGTGAGCCCAAGTGGGGTGCTATGGCCATGACGGAACCGAGTTGCGGCTCAGACACCGCTGCCATCCAGACCACCGCGGTACAGGACGGTAACGAATGGGTACTCAATGGCGAGAAGATCTTTGTAACCTGGGGTAAAAGGGCAGTAGAGCAAGCCGGAATTGTCATTGTTTGGGCTACTGTGGACAAGTCAGCGGGACGGGCTGGAATGAAGTCCTTTGTAGTGGAATGTGGAACGCCGGGGATGAAGGTGGAGAAGCTGGAGCACAAGCTGGGAATCAAAGCCAGCGACACTGCTACTGTCGTCTTTGAGGATTGCCGCATCCCCTTTGAAAACATACTGGGCAGCCCTGAGGTTAGAAAGCTAGATAAGACCAAGACTGAGGGCTTCAAGAAGGCAATGGCCACCTTTGACGCCACCCGACCCATTGTAGCCGCTATGGCCTTGGGTGTTGGCCGTGCTGCCCTGGATTTCGTCAAGGAAACCTTAGAAAAGGACGGCATCGAGATACGATACGGCTTGCCACGCAATAAGCTAACCTCTATCGAACGCGATGTCATGGATATGGAGGCCAATTACAAGGCAGCCAAGATGCTCATGATGCGAGCAACATGGATGATGAGTCAGCTCTTACCCAACAGTATCGAGTCTTCAATGGCGAAAGCTAAGGCAGGGCTTGCCGTCACCAAGATTACGCAGAAGGCAGTCGAGCTCATGGGGCCGCTGGGCTATTCCAGAAAGTACCTCCTGGAGAAATGGATGCGCGACGGTAAGATCAATGATCTCTTCGAGGGCACTGGCCAGATCAATATGCTGGTTGTAGCGCGGCGAGTCCTTGGCTTTTCCAGAGACCAACTTAAATAAGTGCTGATCGAAGATATGGATAAGGCGTAAGCCTGCAGTTATGAGATAGACATTGACTCTGTGACCCACTCCTGGTAGTGATTCACCGCTGGGAGTGGGTTTATTCTGCTTTCTCAACCCTTACTGCGCATACCTTGAGCTCAGGTATCTTGGATGTGGGATCAAGAGCCGGGTTAGTAAGCTGGTTGACCGGGCTTTCAGCAAAGTGGAAGGTCATAAAAACCACGCCCTTTGGTAAGTTTTCTGTCACATTCGCCCTGGACGTTACCTTTCCCCGACGGGAAGAAACCTGCACCTTATCGCCGTGGGCAATCCCCAAAGCTTCGGCATCCTGAGGATTAATCTCCACGTCCCCCTCGCCCTTCAACTCGTTGAGCCCTGTGGCTTTGCGTGTCATGGTGCCGGTGTGGAAGTGATATAAGCTGCGTCCCGTAGTAAGCACCAGTGGATACTCATCGTCAGGCTGTTCCCGAGGCGGTTTATACTCTAAGGGCGTAAATTTGCCTTTGCCCCTAACAAAGATACCGGCATGGAGATATTTGGTGCCTGGATGTTCATCAAATGGGCAGGGCCATTGTAGACCTTCATTCTCCAATCTCGCGTAAGTAATGCCGCCATATGCAGGAGTGAGATCGGCGATATCCTCCATAATCTCCGACGCACTGGTATAGGCAAAGTCCTTGGCACCCATTCGTCTGGCGATGTCACAGATTATCTGCCAGTCTGGCTTGGAATCGCCTACTGGAGCAATGGCCCGGTGCAATAGCTGCACGCGGCGTTCGGTATTGGTGAAGGTGCCTTCCTTCTCAGCGAAGCTTGTCGCCGGCAACACCACATCAGCAAACTGTGCCGTCTCGGTGAGGAATATGTCCTGGACTACCAAGAACTCTAATTTGCTCAGCGATTCTTCTACATGTCTTGCGTCAGGATCACTGAGCACTGGGTTTTCGCCGATAATATATGCCGCCTTGACCTGACCCTGATCAATGGCATGGAACATATCGGTAAGCACCGTCCCTCGCTCGGCTGATAGAGTATAGCCCCAGGCAGTTTCAAACTTCTCTCTGATAGCTGGGTCGGTTACTGCCTGATAACCAGGGTACACATTGGGCAAAGCACCCATATCGCAGGCACCCTGTACGTTGTTCTGACCACGTAGCGGATTTACCCCTGAAGAAGGCTTACCAATGTTTCCAGTTAGCATTGCCAAGTTAGCAGTAGCGATGACATTATCAGTACCATGGGAATGCTGGGTGATACCCATGGCGTAGAGGATAGTTGCTGGACTATTGGTAGCATATACTCGAGCTGCCTCGGCGATTGTGGAAGCGACAACACCAGTAATCCTCGATACACGATCTAGGTCGAAGTCTTTAAGCGAATCCTTGAATTCATCGAAGTTCTCACAGCGCTCCTCAATGAACGCTCTATCCAGAAGGCCCTCGTCAACTATGACGCGGGCCATGCCCATAATTAACGCTACATCTGTCCCCGGGCGATGACGTAACCAAATATGGGCCATGCCACACAAGCCAATCTGGCGAGGGTCGGCAACAATGAGCCTAGCCCCCTTGTCTACCGCTCTCTTAATCTGGAGAGCGATTACTGGATGGTCTTCGGTGGTGTTGGTGCCGATAGCCAGGATGCAGCCAGCATCCCCAATCTCCTCTATCGAATTGGTCATGGCACCGCTGCCAAAGGTCTGAGCGAGACCAGCCACGGTCGGCGCGTGGCATAGCCGGGCACAATGGTCAATGTTATTTGTGGCCATAACACAGCGAGTGAACTTTTGAAAAACATAATTGTCTTCATTGGTGCATTTAGCCGACGATATGGCAACAAATTGATCCCCTCTATACTTCGCCAGTTTGCTCGTTATCAGGTCTAATGCCTCCCCCCAGGTCGCTTCGACAAACCGACCGTTCTCCTTGATAAGCGGCGTAGTCAGACGATTGGAGTCGCCTACGAAATCCAAACCAAACTTGCCTTTTACACAGTCTTGCCCCTTATTCGCCGGGCCCTTGGGATCAGGGATAACCCTGACTATTCTCTCGTCCTTGATCTCAAGCTTAAGTTGGCAGCCGACGCCGCAATAAGGGCATATGGTTGTTACTACTCGATCTGGCGCCCCGATTTCTAGAGCGCTCCGCTCCATTAGCGCACTTACCGGGCAGGCATCCACACACGCGCCACAAAACTCACAATTAGCCTCCTTAAGTGTCTGTTCATTCGGGGGAGCGATGACATTACACTGGAGGCAGCGCATCCCTTCAGCCACCGCCACATCCCAATCTACCCCCAATTCAACCTCATCGAAGCTCTTTATCCTCGTTTCTGGAGAAAGATGAGAGAAGACGGCCTTTTTCTCCATCGGCAGGTCAGCTTCATCAAAATACGTAGCTTCCTCTGGGTCAACCAGCGATTCCGATATGTCGCCGTCGCCGCCGAGGTAACGGTCGATGCACTCAGCAGCCTTTCTCCCCGCGGCTATGGCCTCAATGACGGTGGCCGGTCCACTTACGCAATCGCCACCGCTGAAAACACCTTCTCTACTCGTTTGCATGTTGCCGTCTATCTTGAGCGCATTCCCTCGCCCCAGCTCGACCTGGAAACCTTCAGGTACCTCCGTGCGCTGCCCGATAGCAGCTATTAACGTGTCTAACTCGGTTACAAATTCGCTTCCCTCTATGGGAACAGGACGGGGCCTGCCGCTGGCGTCTGGTTCGCCCAATTCCATGCGGATTGATTCCAGCTTCAGTTTGCCATTCTCACCGGTTACCTTTGCAGGGGCAGCGAGATAGACTATCTCTATCCCCTCCTCTAATGCCGCATCGACTTCCTCTGGGTTAGCCGGCATTTCACTGCGCGTACGGCGATATATGATTGTTACCTTCTTTGCCCCGAGACGCAGAGATATGCGAGCCGCATCAATAGCTACATTCCCCCCACCAATCACGCCTACCCTCTCGCCCACATTTATCTTCTCCCCAAGGTTGACACGGCGGAGAAACTCTGCCGATTCGATAATCCCTGGCAGGTCGTCCCCCTCCACCCCCAAACTCATTCCTTGATGCGCACCGAGTCCAAGAAACACTGCGTCGAATCCCTGTTCAAAAAGCCAATTCAGAGAATCAACTTTCGTATTGAGCCTGATTTCCACACCGAAGCTCTTGATATCTTCGATCTCCCCTCCAAGTATGTCACGCGGTAGGCGGTACTCAGGTATGCCCACTCGCATCATGCCACCAGGCTCAGATAGAGCTTCAAAGACAGTGACTTTGTATCCCTGCTTAGCCAGATAGAAGGCAGCGGTCAAGCCCGCTGGACCTGCCCCGACAACAGCAACACTCTTAGCAATAGGCGGGAGCCTTTTGGCACGCCTCTTCCAGGACTCATCACCATTGTCGTCAGCGAAGCGTTTTAGCATCCTGATACTTAGCGGGTCGTCCACCTCGCGCCCGCGCTGGCAGGCAGTCTCACACGGGTGTACACACACCCGGCCTAGCGAGCCAGGAAAGGGTACTTTCTCTCGAATGACAGCCAAGGCAGCGCTGGGCCTACCCCAAGCTACAAGACGAATATACCGAGGAATGTCTATTCTGGCAGGACAAGCCATATGACACGGATAGGCAAACTCAATGGCCTTAACTCCTCTGATATCCTCACATACACGGACACAGCGTTCGCACAATATACAAAGGTTATTATCTCGAACGAAGAAGGGGCTATCCTCTCGAACAGGTAGTTTCTTAGAGATATGGGGCGGAAGTTCATCCAACCCAATATAGTTGATAACTCTTTGCAACTCGCCGCTGTCTCCCCCGTCCTGAGTAAGACAATCGCTGGGATACCTTGATAGGATTTGTTTCAAGCTGTAACGCCGCAATTTCTGAAGACCGGCTGAGTTGGTGAATATAACCATGCGGTCAGACACAGGTGTGATACACGCTAATTGGGGGGAGGCCACTCCTTCCATCTCGACAACACAGAGGCGGCAAGCTCTATCCGGCTTAAGCTCAGCCAGTGGCCTCAAGCCAGGGTAATGACAGAGCGTCGGGATATATATCCCAGCGCTCTCCGCCGCATCGAGTATAGTCGCCTCTTCCTCAACCTTGATCTCCCGGCCATCGATCCTGATGGTGACTTCTTTCATTTAGCACCCCTTCCGGCTTGTGCTCCGTCTTGACTTGCCGACTTTAGCAGCCTCACTAGCTTCCAGGCGATTATTCCGCAAACGGCATTTACGTCATCGGTAGTTAGATAATCCGAGATCGTGCTGTCAAATATGAACTTCGCCTCGGGAGGAAACTCCTCGTCGCCCCGCCATAAGATCATCGTTATCGGCACCCGGCTAAACGCATCGATGGTTACCGCAACATCGCCATAGTCTGCTTTGCTTCCTCCTATAGCTGCAGCAACATCCACCAGCCGGTCAGGTTCTTTCCCAAAATGCTCAATGATTGGCATTATAGCCCGTTTGGTAAATGTCGGAACGTAGACAGACCCTCCAGGCAGCTCCTTATACCCTATCATTTTGTTGGATGCTGGAGTGCCCTTCGCTTGAATTAGATAGTGAAGTACCAGTATCTTGTCTACCAGCGGAACCTCTTCCTCGCTATCCTCCAGTGAAATATCGATATCAGGAAGAGTAACTTGATATGGCCGGTTCAAATATTCAAGGGCGATTGTCTTCTTGGAGTCTATCACTTGATAGCTGGCGCCACTTCTAAGGCACAATTGCTCAATATCATCAATATTCCCTAGCTCTTCACACGCAAGTTGATAAGCAAGCTGATAGCCTTTTTTCATGACTTCCCCGTTCGGGCAATGAAAGAAAAATGAAAGTAATCTATTATATCCTACGATAAGGTCAGCCGTTGCGTGCAGGCTGGGAAACTGTTACAGTCCGGCAGCGTCCAGTATCGCCGGCACCCTCTTCTCCCAGCCAATAGCCATCAGATGTACCCCTTGACAGATGTGCTTAAGTTCCTTGATCAGATTAGCAGCAATATCCATTCCAGTTGCCGCTTTATCTTCTGCCTTGGCCATCTTGTCAATCAGTTCTTCAGGCACAAAGACACCAGATACGTTTTTGTTCATAAATCGAGCCATACCGACGGACTTCAACGGGATCACTCCAGCCAGGATAGGAACCCCGAACCCCTCAACCCTCTTCATGAACTTAGCAAAGTTATCAACATTATAGACTGCCTGGGTCTGGAAGAATTTGGCCCCAACGGCAATCTTTTTCTCCATCTTAATAAGCTGTAATTCAAGTTTGGCCTCAGTATCTGTCTCAGGTGTTACCACCGCCCCAGGGAAGAAATCGGTCTTCCCGTGGAGCTCATTCCCAACCACATCGTAACCCTCATTCAACCTATTAATGGCCCATAAAAGCTGTACCGAATCCAAGTCATAAACTGGCTTAGCCTGGGGATGGTCACCGAGGGAAGGTAAATCACCAGTGAGGGCCAGGACATTTTCAATCCCTAGAACGTGGGCACTCAGCAGGTCCGATTGCAACGCCAACCGGTTTCTATCCCTGCAGGTCATCTGGAACACGGGCTCAAGCCCTTTTTCTTTCAACAGATGGCAGGTAGCCAGTGAGCCCAGCCTCATCACTGAGCTCTGTTGGTCAGTAACATTGGTGGCAGTCACCCTCCCTAACAAAAGCTCAGCTACTTCTTCAATCTCATTAATATCGGTCCCTTTCAGCGGACCGACCTCAGCAGTTATGGCAAACTTTCCTGACTCGAGTACTGATCGCAAACTCACTCTATCTTCTCCTCTTGGTCAATTTGCTCCAGTGCCCAAAGAGATGTGGACATCATCTTCGGGCTGGGCATCATCTTGCTGTAATCCTTGGGAGGAATTAATATCTTCAATTTGTCCAGTTGGTTTTTCTGCTTTAACCTCTCGTAGATTAACTCCCAGCCGCAATCTCTCTCTGGGTCAAGCTCGCATTTGCCATTAGATGCGCCACCACAAGCCCCATTTATTAATCCCTTAGTGCAGGCAGTTAGCGGGCATATTCCCCCAGTGTATTCCAGCAGGCACTCACCGCATTCCAGGCACCTTTCCTTGCCTTTCCATTCTCCCCGGCTGCCGCCTATGTTGACGGTGTCACAAGCTGGGTGACATATCTTGTTTACTGACGCTGCTACTGCCTGAACGCCAAGACCACATGTCATAATCAATATTGAATCGGCAGCCCCAACCTGTTCGGTCCTCGGCCTTAGCCGTGATTTGACCAGGGCTTTCTGACAAAGAAAATCAATAACCATAGAGCCTATGACATTCTTACCATTCTCCTCCAATATGCTTTGCATTTCAGCAACCTGGGCCGGTCCACCAGAACCAGAAGCCTCAGCACAGCCATTGCAACCTAGAATAAAGATTCTATCCTCTCCATCTAGGTAGCCCAAGATTTCTTCCAAAGGTTTTTGTTGTGAAACAATCATCCCGACTCCTTTAAACGCTCATACTACCCGAAATCGACCCAACTCACGCGATTTAGGCGTAATTAGGTGAACAGCACAGGCAAGACACGGGTCAAAAGAACGAACAATCCTCACAATCTCAAACGGATTGTCTTCGTCCCTTATTCTAGTGCCTACGATAGCCTGTTCTATAGGACCGGGGTTTCCGTTGTCGTCCTTGGGTGAGGCGTTCCAAGTGGTTGGCACCACACACTGGTAGTTGGCAATCTTCTTCTCCTTTATTTCAATCCAGTGTCCCAACGCGCCTCGTGCGCCTTCAGTTAAACCCATTCCTGTACTTTCTTCAGGAATGGTATACTCAGCAAAGGTAGGTTCTCCTATCTTCAGCTCCAGAAGCCATTTCTCTATGGAATCAGCGATATACTTGGCAGATAGGGCTCGCGCCAGGTGACGACCTAAAACTGAGAACAAGACTGATGGTGACGCCTTGAGTTCAGCCAGTGCCCAGTCGACTAACTTCTTCATCTCCGCATCACCATGAGCGTAAGTAACGGCGACCCTGGCGAGCGGACCAACCTCGTGAACCTTGCCATCATAGCGGGGTGATTTTATCCAAGAATAGGCCCCTTGCTTGCTATACTCAGGCTTTGTCTCTCCATCACTAGGATGCCGCCCCGATGAAGAATCTTGATACCAGGAGTGCTTAACATCCTCAGTAATCCTGGCCATATCCAGCCCACTTGACTTGAGGTCCGCTGAGGTAGTTCCCTGCTTAAACAACCGCTTTCGTCGGGTTAAGTCCGGGTCCTTTCCCTCCAGGTCATAAGCTCCGTAGGACAGTAGGTTCTTACAGCCAGCGCCAATTTCAAAGTAATCGGGGTAGGCACCAGCTACAGCTAATACATCCGGTATATATACATTGTCGATAAAGTCCTGCAATATCCTCAGTTTCCACAAAAAGGACGTTATCATATCGACAGTTGGTGTCGCAGTAACGCCGCCGGGGACAACCCCGACACTATGCGGAATCTTACCACTGAAGATGCTAACCATCTCATGACCGATGCGCCTGACCTCAAGGGCCTTAACATAGTGAGCTGCCGCTTGCTGGTTGATTTCAGCCGGTAGACGGTAATCTCCTTCGTAGCGAGGTACAAACGGACCAAGTGCACCTCGAGAGATGAAGACTTTTATCGAATTCAGGTCAGAGTCCTTACCCTCGTATTTGGCGACATCAGTTATGTCAACATAGTCAAGGGCAGCCAGGTGATAGAAATGGAGGATATGGTCCTGGACAACATGCGCTCCATGAATGAGGTTTCTTATGATGCGGCCATTATCGGGGATCTTGTCAGCAATGCCAAAGGCACTATCCAGGTTCAAAGTAGCGGCAATACCGTGAGATTGAGGGCAAACGCCGCAAATACGTTGTGTTATCACTTGAGCATCACGGGGGTCTCTTCCCCTTAAGATAAGCTCGAGTCCCCGGAACAGGACGCCGCTACTCTGCACATCTTTAACCACCCCATCCTCGACTATGGCTTCAATCTTCAGATGTCCTTCAATTCTGGTTACCGGATCAATTACTATCTGACCCACTATTCCTTCTCCTTACCGGACGACCAATAAGCACCGATGGTAGGTAATTCAATATCTACAAGCTTTTCATAAAATGGTGCCACCAGGTCAGG
>DAOUVR010000149.1 GCA_030667555.1 Dehalococcoidia bacterium | reverse complement strand
CCCGATGCCGATTCCAACTCCTCCTGCGTCTATCCTGGCTGAAGAAGCTTCCTTGAGCCTTTTCTCGACCTCTTTATTTATTGTCTCCAACCGCTCCTGAAAAGCCTCCGAGCCCTCCAGCCCCTCGAGCATCTTTCCCAGGCCGGGTATGATATCGGCCAGGCCTCGCAGCGTGCCGCCAGCCACTCCACCGCTGCTACTCCTTTCCAGTTGCTCCTCCATCCTCCTGATCTTCTCCTCAAGCTCCCTTATCTTTTGTTCCTGTTCCTTCTTTGTCGACATGGTGCTCACCTCTATCTCTGCGATTTCCTTATCCTTATCCTTACAATGCCATCCTTGCGCTCTATTTCCGCCTCCTTGTCCAGGTTTAGCGACGCCGGTAGCTGCGCTATTATGGCGATGTGATCGTCCTCTTCAAATATGTCCATCAGCGGCTGTGTTCTTTCCCCTCTCAGTGAGTCCTCTTCCAGCCACCAGCTAAACAGGACCTGCTCACCGTTTACCGGGTCAATCCGCGAGCTTTCAAATACCGCTATGTCTTTACCCAGTATGTGCCGGGCAGCAGGGTTTATTGACTCCTTTAATCGGGTAAGAATCTCCATGTCCGATTCCGCCCCGGTTAGCACCACCAGGTCGCCAATCTCGGCATGGCGGTTCCACCACAGATGCCACAATATCCGCCGGCTCCTCTCATCCACGGCATCCAGGATTTTGCCCAGGTCGCCATCGGCTTTCTTTTCCGGGAAGATTTCAAGCTGAGCGAGAAGGCTCTCGATTTCCTCCAGCATATCAACACGGAGCATTTGTCTCACTCTGGGGGAGCGCCGCAGGCCAAGGGAGAGGATTTGGGGCATATAATTATCATCTGGCGCCTTCCCCTGTTTCAGCCATTCATCTACCAGGGCGGGCTCACAGCCGAGTTCATCGGCCATTTCCGCACTGTCCCTATATTCCTCCCACAGGGAGACGAGTATATCCAGTCTGAGGTCTTGCGGAATGAAGGGGGTTAACTTTTGAACTGTCTCCTTCAGCATTCTCACCCTCACCTTATTCCTCTCCCTTCAAGGGAGAGGTTAGAGGAATCCAACCACAGATATAGCAACCTTTTTCCCTTAGCTCTTCGGTTATCACCAGCCTCCCACATTTGGGGCACCTGATCCTATAGCTTTCAGCGGCAGGCAGGGACTGTCGCCCAATGGCTTCCTTCGCTCTGGCTCGCTCCAGTTCCTCTTCAGTTCCCTTCCAACCGCAAGCCCAGCAGCCTTCAGCAAGAATCTGCCTTTTAGCCACCTTTTTCCCACAAGAGGGACACATCGCCCAGTAGGTGGAAGCCCTCAGCTTCTCCCTCTGCGCCTCTTGCTGCCGCTTTGCCTCTTTATCGATTTCATCCAGCAATGTCTTGCCGAAGACCATTGTTGCCCCCTATCCCTTTGCTTACCCGGCTTCTATCTGGGGTGCCGCTCTTGCATGAACTGTCTTTGCCTTGGCGCTGACCCAGCCACACCATGGGCAGCCTTCGTTGAGGAGTTCATCCAGGAATACCCTCTTCCCACACTGGGGGCACTCCTCCTTATCGACCATAGCCTCCTTCCAGGCTGCGGTCTCAAGGTTTGTCCCCGAGGGGAACTCCAGCCCATACTTGGCCGCCGTCTCGAAGGAGGCGACTGCCGCCCTGATCTTTATACCCAACAGCTCAACGCCAGCCACCGATACGGTGATGTCGGCGTTGATTACCAGCCCCTTGTCCAGGATCCTATCTACTACATCTGCCAGGGTTCCCGATGATTCCTTCTCCGCTATTAGCGCCATTCTCCACCTCTTTGCTTCTCTGTCATCCTGTTCTTCACTTCAAGTGTGCCCTGATTCTCTCCAGCGATTGCCAAACTTAAGATATTTAGCAGTCCTCTCTGCCAATCACTGGCTTCGGTAACATGCCGGGTTGCTTACAGATTTACCCGAGATTCATTTCGACGGGCAGTGTTTTCTGACCAGGCTGAGTACGTCCACCTCGTCGCCATTGCGCAATTCCGATGCCAGGATGTCATAACATGACTGGACAAAGGTCTCGTCCCTGGCGCTCAGCCGGGCATCGGATAGCTTTGATACCTTGGCGATCAGTACGCACGACCGCACTGTGGGGCCTATCCCGTCCTGCCTGGCATCCCTCACAATATCCACAATCTTCTCAGCATCGGCGCGTGAGATGCCCGACTTGGCACAGGTTATGGCAACCTCGGTCTCCCGGTCATAGTGCCCCAGCTTTATGGCGATCATTCTGTCCTTCAGGGCATCCTGAGCCGCGTATACCCCGGCATATTCCTCAGGATTTGAGGTGAAGATGACTGAAAAATCGGGGTGAACTCTGATAAACCCGTCCTCGCTGTGGCCGGCGGGCAGGTCGAGGGTTCTCTCCTCAAGCACCGATAGGAGCACATTATTGGCCTCGGGCCGGGAGCGGGTGAACTCATCATAGAGGAGGGTAAACCCGTGCTTGCAGGCGACGGTCAGGCGGTTGTCTATCCATCTCAGCGACACATCCTCTTCGGTCTTCATGACCGAGTGGACGAAGTTGTCCACCAGCTTCCTCCTGCGGTAGCCGTGCTCGCCGCCTACCAGGTCCGAGGTGGCCAACTGCTCGTCCCCGTGCATCAGCATCACCGGCCGCTCAAGCTGAGCGGCGACATACAGGGCCATGGATGTCTTGCCGGTGCCAGCGGGACCGCTGAAGTGTACCGGGTAGCCAGCTCGAACATAGTTGAGGGCACGGTCCACTATGCTTCTCACATGGGGCGTCTCCACAAAGGTGGGCTGCTTCTTGGCTATTACGATGGGTCTGATCTCTAGGGTCTCTTCCATGTTTCCTCCTCACTTTTCCTCGTATTTGATTCTGATTTCCTTTCTTATCCTGATCGCTCTTCGCTCAAAGCTTATCTCCTATCTCCATACATGATCTCGGCGAGTTCGCCCAGGTGCTCCAACCCCCTTACATCGTGGGGGAGCAGTGGGATGGGGACAACGGTCTGGCCGGCCAGCCGCTCTTCGATTTTCCCGATATACCCCTGCTGATTCTCTCTCGTGGCGGCGCAGAAGCCGCAGTTCGTTGGCGGGACTATCATGTTGATGATGACATGTGAGCACGGGATTTTCAGGTCGGCAATAGAGGAATATAGGTCACCCATCTCGGCTACCCCCATCTCTTCAGGGATGGAGATCATCACAAACTCGGTCTTTCTGGGATTGGATAGAGTATCCAGGATGCTTCGTATATCCCGGGATAGCTCCAGCATGCGTTCCGTTGGTTTGTTCAGCTTCACCACCTCTTTGTATTTTATGAGCAGTCTGAAGATGGCCTTCAGCCAGTCCCTTATCATGTGAGGGAGCTGAAGGAAGCGAAGCAGGTGCCCTGAAGCAGCTGAATCCATGACATAGATGTCGTACTCCCCCCCCT
>DAOUVR010000023.1 GCA_030667555.1 Dehalococcoidia bacterium | reverse complement strand
TATAAGGACAAGCCAGCAAAGCCATACTTACCCTACTAACACCTTACAGAAGAGACCTGGGAGCTATTAGATGGTCTACGATTTTGACCGATACATTGACAGATACTCCTCCGATAGCACCAAGTGGCACCGCTATGGGGAGGACGTGCTACCCCTGTGGGTGTCGGATATGGATTTCTCGTCGCCCGAGCCGGTCATCCGCGCCCTGCACGAGCGTGCGGAGCATGGGCTGTTTGGCTACTGCACCGAGCCACCGGAGCTTCGCCCCGTCATCCTGGAACGCCTGCAACGTCTGTACGGATGGGAGGTGTCCCCTGACGCCATCACCTACACGCCTGGAGTTGCCGCCGGCTTCAACCTGGCCTGCCGCGCGGTGACGTCGCCGGGCGACGGCATGCTGGTGCAGACGCCTGTCTACTACCCCATACTGTGGATCCCCGACCGCCATGACCTGTCCCTCAATGACATGGAGCTCACGCGCCGGCCCGACGGGCAGTACGAGATCGATTTCAACGCCTTTGAGGAAGCCATCACCGACCGTACCCGCGTTTTCGTCCTGTGCAACCCCCACAATCCAGTAGGGCGGGTGTTCCGTCGCGACGAACTGGAGCAGATGGCCGAAATCTGCCTCCGCCGCGATGTCCTCATCTGCTCCGACGAGATTCACTGCGACCTCCTGTCTAGCGGAAGCCGCCATGTGCCCATCGCCTCGCTGGATCCTGAGATCGCCGAGCGCACCATCACCCTGATGGCGCCGAGCAAGACTTTCAACCTTCCCGGCCTTCGCTGTTCAGTGGCTATTATCGAGAATCCAGAGCTACAAGAGAAGTTTGAGGCGGCCCGCGCCGGTCTGGTTCCCGGCCCGAACGTCATGGGCTACACTGCGGCGCTGGCCGCCTATCGTGACGGCCAGCCGTGGCTGGACCAGCTCCTGCCCTACCTGGAGGCAAACTGCGACTTCCTCATCCAGTACGTGAATGCGCATCTGCCGGGCATCAACATGGGGAAGCCGGAGGCTACCTACCTTGCCTGGCTCGACTGCCGCCAGGCTGCCATCCCGGGCAACCCTCACGAATTCTTCCTGGAGAAGGCGCGGGTTGCGCTGAACGATGGCTCGCCCTTCGGCCGGGGTGGCGATGGGTTCGTTCGGCTGAACTTTGGCTGCCCTCGCTCCATATTAGAGGAAGCACTCGGACGAATGAAAAACGCGCTGATGGCCTTGAGATAAGCGAACGCAATCAAGCCAGCTACAAAACGTGTATGCAACAGAACCGGGCTACGGTGCGTTAAAAAGAATGTAAGGGGCTTCCCACGGAAAGGATCTAATTACGTACCTGGCCGATAGATTCACCGTTTTTGCTACACCACAAGCCCTCTTTGCTCCAAGTCCTTTGCAATATCCTGAAGCCCGAGGGCCTCAAGCTTACTCTTTGTCTGAAGGCCGCTCGCAACATCCCATTGCCTGGCCTGATAGTATTCGTCTTTTATCTTTTCGAATACTTCCCTGTCTACGACAGCGCCCTTCCTGGATATGGCCTCTCCGTCCTTTCCAGGTATCAGGCACGGGTCTTCAGGATTGATTCTATCTTTAAGGGGTTTTTGATAGAAAATCTCCGGGATGACTTCGCTTTCCCTTCCCTTGCGTCCTTCTCTGGCGAAAACAGCCCTGCGGAGGTTGAATATCACCTCGCCCATCCTGTCGAGCTCCTTTTCATCCACTTCCCTTCCCGTTACTGCGGAGAAGACCTGGCTTTCCAAGGTAGGGTCACCTATATGGTCTTCCGAATGCACAACATCCGTAATCGGCCAGGCAAAGGCGCAAAGGGTGATGCTTTCCCTTGCCGACCAACGGTCCTGTACCGCTTTTACCGCGCGGCCTTTCCCCTCATGGGTAGAGAAGTCTATTGCGTTCTCGTCTCCGAAGAACCTCTTGCTAATGGCCTTGAGTACGGGGGGAGAAACGTAAGCGCCTTCTTTCCCCTTGGCCCACTCCGCCCACTTCCCCACAAGCCCGGATATCTCGCTAATGACCGCGTGTTGCCTTGGCTGCATCGCATAGAGGAGTCCCATCATAATATCCCGCCTCGGGTCACCCTCAGCCGCCTGCCCGGTGCTATGGAAAATGTAGTCGGTAATCAGCGCCTTCGCTTCACTTCCCACCGCGTCAGCCGCACGTATTATTCCCCGCGCGAGGACATCTCCAAAATCTTCCCTGAGCGAGATCTTTTTTATTAGAGCTTCTATGAACTCAAGGCTTCCGAATTTCGACAACGGCACGCCCGTACTCTCATCTGTTAGAATGCCTGCTTTGTGGCACCTGGTTAGCCAGGCAAGCATCGCCTCGGTAACCCGTGTATCAAGCCCATACTCATCACACAGCCTATTAGCATAGAAAGGGACCTCGTTCCATTCTCCGTAATACCTCTGAGCCCGGTACTGATAGAAAATCCCGGACTGGCACATGTATTTCCCTTTCTCGCCGCTGTCTGCCACCATAACGGCCCTGATGCAACCGTTTATGCAGCCATAGCAAACCTCTTTCTTCATGTTGGGGCCAGGAATGAATCCGAAATCGCCCTGTGCTGCCCCTTCCTTCAGTTTGCGCAGGCGGCTGCCAAGCGCTCTAAGCTTTTCTGGATTAGCCGCCGACGGCCTTCCACGTCCCCTGACCACGATAGCCTTGAGATTCTTAGAGCCCATAACTGCTCCAAAGCCACCTGAAGCACTGGAATCATCGTCAGCGATAACATTGGCAAAGACAACCATATTCTCACCGGCGGGGCCAATGGTCGCTACCCTTACAGGCCTTCCAAGTTCCCCCTTTAGCAGTTCTCGTGTCTCAATCGCACCCTTGCCCCACAGAGCTGAGGCATCCCTGATTTGGACAGTGTCATCCTCAATGGCAAGATAAACAGGCCTCTCTGATTTACCTTGAATCACGATGGCATCGTATCCGGCGAACTTGAGCTGTGCTCCCCAGGTTCCGCCCAGACTGCCGCAAGAGAACTGTTCCGGAATGGTGATTGGCGATTTCCCATGGACTTGCCAGATGGAGCCAGCCACTCCGGTGAACCCTGCCGTGGGTCCGGTAACGAATATGAGGGGGCTTTCGGGGTCGAAGGCTTTGATATCAGGTGAGGACTCGTCCCAATAGATTTTACTGGCAATACCCATACCCCCAATGAACCTCTCAGCATAGTCCATTGTAGCAGTGTTAGTTATGCGGCCCGAAGATAAATCTACCTTTAGAATCTTTCCGGTGTATCCATATTGTCCGTTCACGATAACCTCCGTTTGCAAACTTTGCCTTATAAGCCGTCCTTGAGCGCTTTTCACTGATGAAGCCAGCTTCGCCTGACGTTTCTCCAGCCCAGAGTATCAGGCTTCCCTATGTCCTGGAAACCATCACGCTTCTCAAGGATACCGCAAATGAGGTGCATCCGACAATGCTCTCGGAGCAATCCCATTGACAAGGGAAAGTGATGGAGCTATATTGTCTGCGCTAAGTTGAAAGGACGGAGGGAGAACATGGCGAAGATAACTGAGGAGATGAAGACGATGATAGCCAACCAGGCGGCGTTCATTGCCACTGTCAGTGCGGATGGCACGCCCAATATTGTGACAAAAGCCACCACCCAGGTCCTGGATGATGAGCACATCGTGTTCTTTGAATTGGCTGGTGGGCGCACCTGGGAAAACTTGCAGAAAAATCCCAAAATAGCCATCGGTGTAGCCGACAAGAGCACCATTCAGGGCTACCGCTTTATCGGCAAGGCGGAGTTCATAACTGAGGGAGAACTCTACGAGAGCGCCAAGAAGATAGCGGAGATGTTGAACATGCCCGATCCCCCCAAAGCAGCGGTGAAGGTGAAGGTCGAGGAGATCTATAACCTCGGCGCCGGCGGACAGAAGATAGCCTGAGACAACAACTGTTGTATAGCATTAATATGCTGTTCTCAGCTTAGACGTATCAGATGGTTCTGTGGCAGCGTTGGGAATAGACTGGGGTCATTCAAGACCTAAAGACTTAGTGCGATGGCTTGCTAGTCCTTGGAATGATGACAACAAGCCGCCCCTTCGCTCAACAAAGGTGGTTTGTGTGGATGAGGCAAATGTCGTGCAAAGGTGGGGTGACCCTTCGTTAGAGCTCGACCATTGAGAGCACCCTTTCAGCGGCCTCCTCGCCCCGCGGTATGCATTCGCTGGCAAGATGGAAATCTGCAGGACCGCAGTTGGAAAGATCAGGCTCGATTACCAGATCAGCGCCTTCAAGACTGGCCTCCGCGATGAGATTTGCCGATATGTTCACCATCTGCATTAGGATGGCAAATTTGTTGTGGCCTCTGCTTAGGTCTCCCTCGCCTTGCTCAAGGAGCCTGCCTTGCGGATGTGGCAACACATTCACCGCGATAATAAAATCGGCTCCCATCTCCCTGACAGTGCTTACCGGAACAGGATTTACCAGGCCACCGTCTACCAATAACCTCCCTTCCCGCTCAACCGGCAGGAATATCCCCGGGATTGATATGCTCGCCCTCACCCCACTCGCCACCTTTCCTTCCCGAATTACTACCTCTTCGCCCGTATCGATATCGACAGCAACACAGGCGAAAGGCACCTTCAAATCTGAAAAACTCTCCTCACCCAGATAGGAGTCGAGGATGGCTTCCACTTTCTTACCCTTAATAAGTCCGACACGGGGGAGGGCAGGGTCAAGCAACTGGGCCATCTTCCATCGGCTCCACTCCATAGCGTACTGCTCCAGCCGGTCAGCATCTAGCTCCTTGGCGTAGATAGCCCCGATAATCGAGCCTATGCTTGTGCCAGCGATCATCTGGGGCACAATACCCATCCTCTCAAGAACCTTCAGAACGCCAATATGTGCCAGCCCACGGGCAGCACCACCGCCAAGCGCCAGGCCAATCTTCTTTTTCTTTAGTGACCGGCTTTTATTTGCCATATCGTCTTAAGAACCCCTGTACATATATCTATACATAAGCTACACCGTGATAGCTTAGCGCACAATCGGGAAATACCTGAATTCGCCATACATCAACGGGGAATGACCCCTTTTGCTGAATTTGGTCCGGTGTTCAATACAATAGCTACAAGTAAACGGGTTCCCATCTCGCCATGTTGCAGCGAACAGGTGAACTGGGCGCCTGTACCTTGCGCTGGGACGTTGCTCGCCAAGTCACACCATTTCTTCTGGTGCGTCTCAGATTGTAATGGGTGCGTCGCTACGTAGTCAATGACAGCTGAAGGCGACCACCGCCAAGTTTTCCAAACAGGGCTACAGCCCTGCGGCGATGACATCGTGAAACCGGACTTCAGACTTATTCCACATCATGAAGCCAGCAATCCCCTCGATGAAGGTGCCATCGGTGAAGTTGAGTATTTCGGACCCGTCGACCGTGATTATGTGGTGATCCCCTTCGATTGTAATCGCTATCTCATGTATCCTGCTGAGCTCATTATCGACGAAGTCATCTCCCATCCAAGCCCTTGCGACAGGCGAGCCTTCATGTCCGTTATGTACTGTCCTTACCAGGAAGGCACCATCACCATAGCCCACATTATATTGGAAGCAGTAGCCGCTGATACTGGGACTGTCGTCACAGCGGTAGTAGATACCATAGCAACCTTCAGCGTCTCCACCGCTCAAGTACGTAGCCATGACCCTGACCTCGAAGTCATCCCAGGGACCCTCTCCAAAAACTAGCCTGTGCATTGACCAATCGAGAGAGGGGCTAAGCCAGCCATGCTCAGTGTACCAATCAGCCGACAAGGGAGTCAGCCCATCCATATTGTCGAAATTGCTGGAGAACAGGAGAAGGCTGCCAGCTACTACACTGCCGTCAACGTCGACAATCCACCCGTATGTCAAGTCGCTCATCAAGTACTTGTCCAGGCAGCCCTGGTCCTCGGGTGTGACAGCAAAGGCCTCAGGTATAGCGCACAGCCCGTTCTCTCCCAAATAACCCGCAGCAGCTCCTGCAACATGCCGTCTCTCAATTTCTTTCCCTGTTACGCCGGCTGTTGCCTGTCTGAAGAGACCTATAGCGTAGATAATGCTGCCGGCCAGGATGGCGATGATCACTATCACAATCAATAGCTCTATTATAGTAAATCCCCATTCACCGCTGGGCTTTCGTTTGGGTGCCCTTTTCTTGAACCCCTTCAGTCCGTCTATGTGCTCCTCGATGATTGTTCGTACTGTAAAGGGAAATGCGTACAATAGATCATGAAAGCGGATCTTCACTCTTCGTGTCACGGTACCATCCTCCCTTAGGTCGATTGACAATCACACATGCCTTCTACACGGTAGCCATTGCTAGTTATTCAAATCAGTCCTTCTCTCTACCATGACACGGTTTCGTCGATCGGTGTCCCTACTAGAAGAGTCACTACACCGTGTGGCCCAAGCTACTGACAGCAGGGCTACCTGCAGCCAGGGCTGTCTTCTTTTTCCCAATGACAGGCGTGTATTCGTCACAGTGTTTTAAGAACGTCTGTAAATACGTAATATGACAAATGTAAATCACAATGGCATAGCGCACAATCGGGGAATCCCTGAGTTCGGACGTCGAATACCTGAGATTGGGCTTCGAAATACCTGAATTGGGCACTTAGGAGGGTGGGCAGGATAGATCAACAGTGGAGGTTGCCCTGAGAGACGTATCTGGGATTCTGTTCCCTAATGGTGACTTGACCCTTCTGCCGGTGACAGGGCGGTGGTTGGGTGGATCTTTCATCAGTGGGTTCATTCAGCAGTGCGGGACTTGGCGACTATTGATTCGATGAAAAGCGTCTTGGCTTCGGCATAGGCTTTACGGTCTGAGCCATACCTTGCGGCCAGTTCCTTCTTCAACTGGTAGTATTGCTGAGCTACATCGGGATGAGAGCGCAGATAGTCGCGAAACAGCAAATGCCGCTCCCAGAACTCGCTCGTCAGTTCAATCATGTGTATGTGCTGCGTGCGCGCCTCTGGAGGACCCTTGCGGAAAAAGCGCCTTTCTGGAATCTCCACCTCAAACTCAGGCACGTACTCATAGCCAATGCTCTGCAGCGGCTTAATACACTCGCCTGCATCAATAAGGTGACGGACAGCGACTATGATATCGATGATTGGCTTTGCCGCCAATCCGGGTACTGCAGTGCTTCCGACGTGCTCAATTGCTACGATTCTGCGTCCGATGATGTCAAGAATTCGACCCTTCTCCTCTTCATACAGGACTGGCCATTGGGGATCGTAGTCTACAATTTCGACAGGGTAAGTCATGTCTCTTTTCCCATTTAGCATTGAGGGCAAAAATACACGTTAGATAATTCTTCCCTATCGCCCCACGACATTCTATGGTATCAAGGCTGGCTTATCGCTGGCTAGCGCATTTTCCAGACTGGCTTCCTCTTCTGGACAAAGGCAGTCATCCCCTCCCTTGCATCCTCCGACCCCCAGACAGAGTCAATCATGGATGCGGCAAAGCGCCGCCCGTAGTCCAGAGGCACCTCGGCTCCCAGCTTCACTATTTGCTTGATAGTCCTCACTGCCAGCGGGCCATTCTCGCAGATGATCTCAGCGATACTGGTGGCCGTGGGAATGAGCTCATCGAGAGGTACCACTTTAGCCACCACACCGAGCCTGTAGGCCTCTTCAGCATCTATCGGCTCGCCGGTTAAAAGCAAAAACATTGCATTACTTTGCCCGATTAATCGGGGCAAGGTAAATAGGCCCGGAATAGGGGTTAGGCCACGCTTCACTTCAGGCATAGCGAACATAGCGTTCTCAGAGCAGATACGTATGTCACACCGCTGGGCCAGCTCGAAGCCGCCACCATACGCTATGCCGTTTACGGCGGCGATGGTCGGTTTGACCAGCTCAATGGGCCCTGGTCCCTTCCCTGGCTGTCTCCTCTGGCCCCCACGACTGCTCTCGGCCCCTTCCTTCAAGTCGAACCCGGCAGAGAAAGCTCGATCACCAGCGCCGGTATAGATGGCTACCCATAGATCGTCATCCTGAGCGAAGTCGAATTCCGCCTCCTGCAATTGCTGCGAGACCTCACTGCCCAAAGCATTGAGACGCTCGGGGCGGTTAAGGGTGAAATAGGCGATGTGGCCCTTCTTTTCATAGATTATATATGACATGTCGATTACCTCCTTGCCTTAATATTACTCTGGATTCCGTCAATGCACCCCATTATTGATTACGCTCGGCTGTTTTAACCGATGTATATTAGGTACTCCGTTCCAAAGGATGGCACATGTGCCCTGAACCAAATGTATGAAACGGCTGTCCACCTTAAGCAAACCATTAAATTGGCCTGCTGTAACACTCAGTGCATCAAGGCTCGCCCACAACAGGCTAGCGCATTTTCCAGACGGGCTTTCTCTTTTCGGCAAAGGCGGCTGCCGCTTCTTTGGCATCCTCTGAGCCCCACACTGAGTCTATCAGCGATGCGGCAAGTCGCCGTCCGTAGTCCATCGGCACCTCACTCCCCAGCTTCACCACTTTCCTTGCAGCCCTCACGCCTAACGGGGAATTACCACAGATGGTCTCGGCCATGCTTATAGCCGTGGGCATCAGTTCAGCAATCGGCACCACCCTGGTCACCAGACCGATTCGGTAGGCCTCTTTCGCATCTATGGGCTCGCCGCTCAAGATCAGCCACATTGCGTTGCCCTGCCCAATGAGCCGGGGCAAGGTGAACAGTCCGGTGACTGGCATCAGGCCGACCTTCACCTCGGCCATGGCGAACGTGGCGTTCTCAGAGCAGATGCGGATGTCGCACCGCTGCACCAGCTCAAACCCGCCACCATAGCAGATGCCGTTTATGGCAGCGATGGTTGGTTTGGCGTGCTCGATCGGCCCCGGGGCCTTCCCTGGCAGTATCACCTGACCCTCACGGCCGCGCTCGGCGGCTTCCTTCAGGTCCAGGCCAGCGCAGAAGGCCCTTTCTCCGGCCCCGGTAAAGATAGCCACCCAGGCATCGTCATCCTGAGCGAAGTTGTTTTCCGCGTCCCGCAACTGCTGCATTAGTTCTCTGCTCAAGGCATTTAGACGCTCGGGGCGGTTAAGGGTAATATAAGCGATATGGTCCTTCCTCTCATAGATTACATAAGACATGGTACTCCCTCCTTGCCTTAATATGGTAGTGGATATCAGCTACGCATGAAGGCCCGCCTGTCGCTAGCTAGGGCTGGCCGTATTTCTCCCGGAAAACGATCTCGCTAAAGTCTTTTCGTCCCGGGCCTTGGGGCTGTTCATCAGGGTAGCCCAACGGTGTCAATTCTACTACCACAACCCCCTCAGGAACCTGCAGGATTTCCTCAACCTTCTTAGCATCGAACAGTCCGACGTGTACTGTACCCAACCCCAACTCGTGGGCTGCCAGTGTGAGGTTCTGCATGGCCAGCGCCACATCGAACATAAACCAGTCGCCCTTGCTGGTCATAGCTTCTCCCCTCTTGAAGCCGGACCTGCCCAACTGGGCGCAGGCCACAATCACCACCGGGGCATTCCGCACCGCATCGGCGGCAGGATTGCCGGGGGCCAGTGCCTCAGATATCCTACCCCTTGTCTCAGGTTCCTTCACTGCCACAAACCTCCAGCACTGTGTGTTTGCCCAGCTTGGTGCCCAACAGGCGGCGTCAAGCACAGTCTCCAGGTCCTTGTCGCTCACGGGGTCGGGCTTGTACTTTCGGATGCTGCGGCGGCTCTTTATGGCTTCCATCATATTCATTGTTCAAATCCTTTCTATTTGGCTAACTCTTGCACTGTAAACCATAGCTTTGAAGACATTTCATAAGGCATCTTCCCCTATAGCCTTAGGTTCCAGAGCGCTCAGTTAGTCTACCACCTTGAGGCAATTAGCTGCAATAGACTGACTACTTGTCAGAAACAGTGGTTCAGGGGATAGCGCTGGCCGACCGGCCCTATATACATGGTATAATGATGTCACCGATGTCGAAAATGCCGAAGGAGAGATCGTATGGAAGGGGTGTCTGATGTGATAGCCAGGGTAATATCGCAAAAGGGGATTTGCTCTGCAGGGCACAGAGTTGGCGATGAATTCGTCATTGGACAGAAGACCCCGCCTGGTTTATGTTCCTGGGCCTTCTACACTTTGTTTCCCTTCGCTGAGGTATTGCAATTCGGTGGCTCATTCCCCTGGGAGGACAACCCGGACAAGACTACCATCGCCTGTCCCGATCCGGGAAATCCAGTGGTGTTTGAATTGAGGCGAAGAGCAATATAAAAAGGATTTTTATACCCCTTTCGCCACATAATATCAATGTGTTACCATACATAATTG